>CAJXOW010000017.1 GCA_913057825.1 uncultured Balneolaceae bacterium
TCGAGTGATATTTCAACCGGCAGGTCTCCTTTAAGCACTTCTGCATCTCCCCTCTTCAGGTTTTGCCTTAAGACCAGTCCCGGCTTCATAAAATAAAGATCCGGTGCTCGCACGGGATCCGGGTTGTGAGAGTGCAAATTCTCCGAAAAATTTTTCAAATCGTACGAAATATAACCAAATAACCAGTCCGGATAATCTTTACGAAATTCACGGAGCGCATCCCACGGATTCTGATCAATTGCCTGCACCTCCCCTTCTTCCATGCGTGTGATTTTATCGCCATGTGCGGTCAAAGAGGCCTCCGGAAGTCCCGCCAGGTAGGAATATCGGGAGGCGGGATGCTCGTCTGACTGAGACTCCAGGAATATCACGGGACTATAGCCGCTGAGGGCATGTAATATATTCTCCATCGAAATATCCATATGTCCCTGACCGAATTTAAGCAAGTGATTCCAGGTGTTCTTTTTTATAGTTTTGAAATTCCTTGCGAAGCTTTTTATAAACGGGATACTTCGTTTTATAGGTATTTTCACCAATCCTTTCAACCGGTCGGATTTCCCGAAGGGAGTTGCACACCCAGACGGCCTCTGCATGGTCCAATTCCTTGGCCTCAAACCTTCCTTTAACCAGCTTATATTCAGAACGATTTCGAATAATGCTCGAGAGTATGCCGCGGGTAATCCCCGGCAGGATATCGCACTCCAGGTTCGGCGTATAAATCGTTTGCTCTTTCAACCAAAAAATATTGGCGATGGTGGTCTCGCTGACGTAATCGTTAATCGTCAGCATTAGTGCATCATCAGCATTTTGCTCCCGTGCTTCAAGGCTCGCCCGTATATAATTGATGCCGTTGGACAATTTAAACGAGCAGCTTAAAGCATCCTGGGGTATGCGCCTGGTTCTGACTTGAACCAAAGAAACGGGGTCGGAAATATTGGCGGGCAGCGGTTTCATGGTGATCGTCCATCCCACTCCCGCCCTGGCATCGGGCTTATAACCCAGCGGACCTTCTCTCCATACTTGCAGACGGATCACAGACTGCTGACTGGCCGCTTGATTTTGCCCCACCAGTTGCTCTAGTTGCTCTTTCAGAGCCGAATGACTGAGCTGGTCAATAATATCCAATCCGAGATAATCCATGGCCGCCTGCAGACGGTCGAGATGTTTATCTAGTTCCAAAAATCGGCCTTCATAGCACCGGAAAGTTTCAAAACAACCATCACCGTACGCAACCGCCCGGCTCTGTAAGGGGATTTGCGCATCCCCCGCCTGGACAAGTTCTCCATTGTGTATGATCCAATTCATTGGAGTACTGAGATTAAGGAGTTAATTCAAAATTTTTTCAAATTCATCGTATTGTTTTGAATCCCGATAGCCGACCCAGACAAAAGTTACTTTCCCATCGGGGCTATAGACAATTTGCGTGGGTACGCCCGGAGGATTCACATCCCGGTATAGTGCCCTTGCCCTTACAAAAGTAAAGGGATATCCATGTTTTTTAATATATGATTTTATTTCGTTTACAGGATCCTGCGAAGCGGCCGATATAATTTCGATTTTATTCGGATGCCGTTTCTTTAAACGGTTTAGAATTCGGTGTGATTGCCGTGATTGTGGTGCCCATGTTGACCAAAAATCCAATACGACCCATTTATTCTCGTACTGCTGAATTTGAACACTGTCATTTCCGGATATATTTTGAAAGTAAATCGATCGTATGGAATCAGCCTTCATCTCCAATCTCCGCTTAAAAATATCTTCCCGGCTCTCCTGGTTCCAAAACGTAAACAGAACGATCAGGGCAGCACCGAACAGCGCTGCAATAAAGACAAAACGATTGAAGTATTTCGGATCTATCCGCACGGATTATTCCTTTCGGGTTAGATCCAAACCTGTGAACTCAGCGGTTCCAGTTTGAAAATGATCTGTTCCTTTGATCGAATCTTTTTAACACCGTTATTCAGCGGGTTGTAGAGTTGCGGCTGCCAATTGTCGATGGGAAGATCCGTTTTACGAACCTGTATCTGCTGAACCCGGTCGGTGCGATTCACCAGAACCAGACCCACATCCCCATTCTCCTTATAACGTGCAAACGCAAATACGTCTCTTTCTCCATAGGCCTCAATGGTTTGATACTTACCGGTGTGAAATACGTCATTGTCGCGGTGGATCAATCCCATGTTTTTGTACCAGACAAACATATTCCAGTCGAAGTTGTTATTATCGCGGGGTCGATCCTGGGAAAGCGGGTGATTGATTTCTTCCATATAACGCATATCGGACCAGACCATGGGTTTGCGGTTATGGGGATCGTCTGCTCCCCACATGCCCGATTCGGTACCGTAATAAACCATGGGAGAACCGATATACATAAACTGAAACAACGTGATCATTTTCTTAATTTTCTGCTCCTGGTACGTCGGCTTTCGAACCTTGAAACCGTCCGACGGCTTACCATTACGGTCATATTCCCGGCCGGGATTCACAATCATTGAACTAAGCCGGGGAGTATCGTGACTATCGATAAGGTTTTGTAAAACATGGTTGGCCGAATCGGGGAAACTTTCTCGAATCTCTTTCAATTTTTTGTCGAACGTTTCTGCCGATATTTCCCGGTCAATCAGAAATTGTTGAATCGCTTTGGCAAATCGATAATTCATTACAGCGGTAAACGGCCCCTCACCTACATACTTACTTGCTTCCTCAGTCCAAACTTCAGCGGTCGTATAAGCATTGGGATTAATTTTGCGAACCAGCTTATGCCACTCATCCCAAAAAGGCATTCCTACATCCTGGACTACATCCAGTCGCCAACCATCAACGCCATCCGATGGATCTCCGTCGCCATCCGGATCCATCCAGCGTCTAGTAATTGCGAAAATGTGTTCTTTGACCGGTTGAACGAGATTGCTGTCCTCCTCGTTTAATTCCGGCAACCCTTTGTATCCCCACCATCCACTGTAATCGAACTCATTGGTGTCGGGGGTGACAGGATCATCAAACGATTTAATCTCATACCAATTTTTGTAGGGAGAATCCTGCTGATTTTTCAATATATCCTGAAAAGCCCAGAATTCTCGTCCGGTATGATTGAATACCCCGTCAATGATGACCTTCATATCCCGTTGATGCGCTTTTTCCAGCAGCTCTATAAATAGTGAATCCGCCGTCGTCCATTTCCAGGTGGAAGGATCCGCCGGATCTTCAGACGCCATTATTTCAGCGTCTTTTTCAGGATTCGGACCAAAAAAACGGTCGATATGCCGGTAAGCGCGGGTATCATACTTGTGATGGGATCGAGCTTCAAAAACGGGGTTTAAATATATCGCGTTAATTCCAATCTCTTTCAAATAATCCAGTTTGTCAATAACTCCTTGCAGATCGCCTCCATATCGTCGCATGCGGACAAAATCGCTGAATTTTGGCCCGATTCGCTGTTCCCAGAAACTGCGCTGATAAAAATCCCCTGTCCATGGAGAAACTTTCCATTGATCAGGTGCCCCGATCGATTCTGCTGTCGGATCATTGGTCGTATCCCCGTTGCGAAATCTCTCCGGAAATATCTGGTACCAGACCGCTTTTTGGCTCCACTCCGGCGCCTCGTATTGTGCTTCCGATTCCTTCGGCAATGAGGTAAAGCCAAACAACAGTATGAAAAGGCTTAACAACAGCAAACGACACGTACTATTTGTTGAGCGATCAAAACTGAATAGGGTACTCATGAATTATCAATCGATTTAATAAACGTTATACTGTTAGCAGTTTCACTTTATTATCGTTGAAACAACATAGGAATTTTTACCCATTTAGGATAGGGAAAAAGGGATTAGAAATTTAAGATTTAAAATTTAATATTTTGAAGCTTGATGCCGGTATTTTTGTTCCGGACCGGTATTATTTCTCGAGGTGATTGAAATGGCGTTGCTATTCCTTGCTACTACCAAAGATGGCAAGAAACGCCCATGCCGGTGACCAACGCACGATAATTTTAAATCTTAAATCTCCTAATTTTAAATCTCACACCGGCTCTGCGGCGGCGGCTGCTTCTTCATCGACGTCATCTACGAAAAGGGTTATTACGGCAGCCAATACCCAGGAAACTCCTCCCAGCATCAGGGCAAAAATTGCCTGTCCGTCAAATAATGATTCGGTAAAGAAACCGAGAATGGTAGCCGCGAGAATCTGCGGCAATACGATAAAGAAATTAAAGATACCCATATAGATGCCCATTTTATCGGCCGGCAGTGCACCCGCCAGGATGGCATACGGCATTGCCAGGATACTGGCCCATGCCAATCCCACCCCGAGCATCGAAACCAGGATCATGTTTGGATCACTGATAAAGTAGATCGATACCAGTCCCACGGCTCCGGCCAGCAGAGACAGAAAATGGGTGATACGCCGATTGGTATACCGTGCGAGGACAGGAAGCAGAAAGGCCACCACCGCGGCAAATCCGTTGTAAACGGCGAAAGCGATCCCCACCCAGTCGGCCCCGGTGTTGTACTCGTTTTGTATATATTGAAGCCGTTCTTTGGTCTCTTCCGGCACCTCGAGCCGCTCTTTTGAATCATCCAGGAAGAACTTAACAACTTTCATACTTACAACCACCTGCGACTGACCGCTGTTGAGCTCAGATCTATACTCCTGCAATTCCTGCTCGACGGAGGAAAGTTTATCGTAATCGGGATCCTTCTCATCGAGGACTCTTTCCAGGGAAGTATCCAATTGGCTAACGCCCCCCGCCCCCATCTTCATATCATAAATATGGCTGGTCACTCCTGCCGTAGTATAGATCCACATTGCAAAAAGGGCAAACCAGGAGAAAAACTGCACAAACGAAAGCTGAATCATGGTTCGCGGCATCATCAGGAAATCGGTCAGAACCACCACCAGTCCATTCTCCGTATTACCGATTTTCTGCATCCACCCGGCCACGGCCATAATCAATCCAAACACCACAAGACCTACCGAAAAGATATAAACTTCCTGTGCGAGTGCGTATTGAAAAACGACCCAGGTAAAAATAACTCCCAGTACCGTAATCCAGGATCCATTCCATAACTTGCGACGAGCGTGACGATCAGACTGCAAGGCTTGCCGCCGTTCTCTTTCAGCCTCTTGCTGGGCTTCATCCATGCCCTCTTCCTCAAATTGGGCCATCTCCTCCGGGGAGTACTCCCGCGTTCGCACCACGGTCCACACAACAGATCCAAGGAAAGCGATCGCTCCCAGGTAAAAACTATATTTTACGGACGGTGGAATTTGTCCGGATGGGGCCGTGTTGGCTATGTCGAACCAATTCGTCATAATATAAGGCAGAGCCGAAGCGATGACCGCGCCGGTACCAATAAAGAAACTCTGCATGGCGAATCCTTTGGTCCGCTGCTCTGAAGGCAGCATATCTCCTACAAAAGCCCGGAATGGCTCCATTGAAATATTTATCGAGGCATCCATGATCCAAAGCATCCCGGCCGCAACCCATAAATAGGGTGAGTTGGGCATAATAACCAGCGAAATTGAAGCCAGTATGGCACCGACCAGAAAATAGGGGCGCCGACGCCCCAAGCTGTTCCAGGTTTTATCGCTCATATGACCGATAATCGGCTGTACGATCAAACCGGTTACCGGAGCCGCAATCCAGAGAATGGGAATATTTTCGACGCTGGCTCCCAGCGTTTCAAAAATGCGACTGACATTTGCGTTTTGAAGGGCAAAACCAAATTGTATGCCCAGGAAACCAAAACTCATATTCCAGATCTCCCAGAAAGTAAGCCTGGGTTTCTGCTTGGCGTTATTTTGCTGTTTATCTTCAGCCATATTGTTTCAATGATCTTACAGAGCTCTTTGAAATGCGGGCGGCGTGCTGTGTTGAGTACTTAAAATTTTTCGAAACCTAACAACTAACGGGATAGCGAACGTGAAAATGCAAAGCAACTAAAGGCGAAAGAGCAAAACCGCGAGAAAAAATTTTTCATCGAAGACACAGCACGCCGCCCGCATTTCAAAGAGCTCTGGTGATTAATATTTTTGCTAACAGTCCTTTAAATCATACTTATTCATTCTCATAAACCCGGTAGCCCCAGGGTTGCAGCTTCAATTCCTGTTTACCGGTACGACCTGCTTTACTCGTGAATATTTCATTGTATTTATAATTCCCAAAATCAAGCGGAATCTGTTGCTTCTGTTCGCTCAGGTTCAATACCACCAAAACCTGATCCACGCCCCTGGTTCTTTTGTATGCAATGACTTTCTCGCTGCCCGTCTCAATCGATTTAAAATCTCCTCCGTGCTGACCATTCCACAAGGCTTTGTTGCGCTTTTTAAGATGCAGCATCTTACTGTAAAAATCCTGCCAGGCGTAATCTCCCCATTCTATTGGATCCCGTTCAAAGAATTCGAGCCGTTTTCTCATCGGTTCTTCCTGCCCATTATAAATCAACGGCATCCCGTCCATGGTAGCAGAAAGAACGGCAAAAGCTCGTGCTCCATCCCCCATTCTTTCAAAAACGGTTCCGTTCCAGGAGTTTTCGTCGTGATTGCTGGTAAAATACATGCGGTAAGCATTTTCGGGGAATTTGTTTTCTTCCCGTTTCATGTATTGCAGGATAGCGACCGGTTCTCTGTTGCCTGCCGCGATTTCATTCATAATGTGATGAAACTCCCATCCATAACTCATGTCGAATGCCTTGTAATGGTGTTCCGGCACTTCCGCCTCGGCCAACATAAATACCGGCTTGATCTCATCCAGTTCACGTCGCACCCGATTCCAGAAATCGGTCGGAACTTCCATGGCTACGTCACATCGATAACCGTCAATATTGGCCTCCCGAACCCAGTATTCCATGGCATCCACCATCGCATCCCGCAGACCCTGCTGATCGAAATCCAGCTCAATTACATCCGACCAATCCTCTACGGGCGGCTTAAAATTCCCCTCCTCATCCTTGGTATACCACTCAGGATGCTGTTCGGTCCACGGATGGTCCCAGGCCGTGTGATTGGCGACCCAGTCGAGGATAATTTTCATGTCGAGTTCGTGAACTCTCTGAACGAGCGACTTAAAATCCTCCAGTGTTCCAAAATGGGGATTAACTCCTTTATAATCTTTAACTGAATAATAGCTGCCTCTCCTCCCCTTCCGGTTTTTATCGCCGATGGGATGAATCGGCATCAGCCAGACAATTTCAACGCCCATCTCTTTTAAGCGGGGTAGATCCTTTTCAAATGCTTTAAAGGTTCCTTCCTCGGAATACTGTCGAATATTGACCTCGTAAATATTGGCATCCTTCGACCACTCCGGATGCTCCACCAGGGACGTATCCACCTGGTTGGCATCGGAATCCTGTCCCATCATTTCCGGTGCACCCGTCACCGATATAAAAAATGCCATCAGTAAAACGGTAAACAAAGAATGCGATCTAATCTTATTCAGAGCGTTCAACATGGTAAAAGTTTCTTGGTTTAAGTAGGTGAAGATTATTTTCGGTTTGTAATAATTTCAAATGAAAAAGGCGGCAGATCAACTTGTACAGACTGTCTCTTCGTTTGAAATTCGTGCCCAAACTCCGCTTTTAAATCTTGCGTTGGGATATTAAAAGGCGAACTGAAAGAAACCCTGCGATCAATCCGATCCTTATTAAAAACGACGACAGCCGTTTGATCAAAATATTTGCGTGCATAAACATATACCTTGTCCGATACCTTAACGGGTTCAAAGGTTCCATAGGTTAACGGAAGATATTCGCGCCGTAGATGCACCAGTTGACTTGTAATATCCCGCAATTGTTCTTCTTCCGGGATCAAGTCCTTAAATCGCATCATTTTGCGGTTATCCGGATCATTGCCGCCAGGCATGCCGATTTCATCCCCGTAATAAATAACCGGAACTCCCGGAATCGTCATATTAAAGGCCATCAGCTGGGCCATTTTATCATAACCGGTGGAATCACCGACTCCTACTTCTCGTTTCCAGCCGGCTTCTTTGGCATCCTCCTCGAATGACAATGCTCCCCCTGCATAGGATATAAACCGGGCCCGATCCTGATTTCCGGTAATATACCCCATCAAATTATGATAGCCGTAATAAGAGAGGCTCTCCATGAGGGAACCATGAAGCCGTTCGAACGACTGGTCCTTCAAGGCAAAGGTGGCAATCGCGTCGTCGTACACATTAAAGTCAAACTGCCCGTCTAACAATCCGGAGCCTACATAGCTCCCTATCAACTCGCGACTTCCGTAAGTCTCCCCGATCTGATAGATCTTCTGATCCTGTGCCACGACCACCTCGTCCCGGATTTTCCGAGTCAGCGTTCGCCAGAAATCAAGCTGAATATGTTTCGTGGCGTCGTGACGGAAGCCGTCGAATTGATAATCCTTCATCCAATACAAAGCGGAGTCAGTCATCGTATTAACGACCTCCGGTTTAGAAAAATCGAGCGTAGGCATAAAGGTATCAAACCAGGTTGTCAGCCGGTGTTCGTCCCACTTCTGGGTATTCAGAGTGCTATCCTCCAGGTACAAGTCGGTGGCCCACTCGGGATGTTTTTTGTAAACCGGGTGTTCCTCATGGACATGATTGGCCACATAGTCCAGTATAACCGCATTGTCGTCCTTGTGAGCGGTTTCCAGCAGCTCCCTTAGCTCTTGCTCCGTCCCGTAACGATAATCAACCTTAGTGGACGATACCGGCCAGTAGCCGTGATACCCGGAAAATTTAGTCTTTGGATCGGGATAGAGCCCATAAGCTCCTTCCGGATTCTGTGTAATCGGTGATAGCCAGAGCATATTGACTCCAAGTTTTTCAAAATATCCATCCCTTATTTTCTTCGTAATACCCGGCAAATCACCCCCATAATAATCGGCTTCCAGGAGCACATCCGGTCGATTCAACGGGCGGTCATTATCCGTTCGCCCGTTCTTAAACCGGTCGACCATCATAAAATACAAAACCGATGCTCTGAAGTCGGTGCGATTCAGGTTATCAGCATTTTTTAACACGTGCCCATTTTGCAGGGGGATTAAAACCTGGTTGGAATACGTGTGCTGATTGGAGGTCCACACGCGGATATAGGATCGATCAGCGTTTTTACTATCCCCTGGCAGCGTCAGCTCAATATGGTTTGCCGTCAACCGAGCCGGAATGCGTTGATTCTGCCAATAAGCCCAAACACGCTCGGCTTTCTTCGCGCGCAGGTACACCTTTTGACCAGAAATCCTATCCGTATATACAATCGGCTCCTCGTCAGAGGACGGTCCCGCAACCTTCAGCACGGAATTAAATCCCCCCATCCCATTGGAAATTTTATCAGGATTCTCCGGGTCCAGCATTTCATTTCCGTCCACCACATACAGATACTCATAAGTTCCGGGCCGAAGGTGCATCGAAATATGCCACTCTCCGTTCTCATTTTTCATCGGCGAAGCACTCGCATTCCAGTTATTCATTTCCCCCTTGAGTGCCACATTCTCAACATTTGCCGATTCATCCGGCGAGAAACTAAGCTCTACCTTCTTTTTCTCATTTTTTTTCATAAGAATATGGTAAGCCCGACCTTCAACATAACCTGTTAACTCGGCCAGCGGGTGCAGCGGTTCATCAAAGATGACAAAACGTTGGGGATTCTGAAGACGGGTGATTTGAAGCGGTTCGCTCACCTTCAGTGAATCAACCTCCATCGGATCCAGAAAATAGTCGGACAATACTATCGTATCCGCTTGCGGGGTCAGCTGCACCGGGGAAGCCAATCCGACGATTTCAGATCCGCCTATAGGCAGATCCTGATCAGCCTGTCCCTTCACTTGCAGGGTCGCAAAGAGCAGGAAGATAAAGAGCAGGCTTACTCTTCGTATGAGATTTAAACAGGATTTTGCCATAATTTACTCCTTTGCCAGATAGCACGCATTATTTCACCAGGGTCATTTTTTGCAGTTCAGAGTAGGTACCCGCTTTGAAATGAATAATATAAATACCGCTGCTGAGGCCGGATGCATCGAATCGAGTGCTGTAAACTCCTGCCGTCTTTCGCTCGTTATTCCCCAGCCGCTCCACTTCTCGGCCTAGGATGTCATAAACCGTTAATTGAACATTCGCCGGCCGGGCAACTTCGTAGCGAATCGTGGTCGAGGGATTAAACGGATTTGGATAGTTTTGGTGCAACTCGAAACTCGTCGGTTGTTCCGGCTCTTCTGACTCTTTCAGATCCGTCAAAATTTTATCTCCGGGAGGATCAAAACGGGAGGTGGTATACACATGAAACTCACCCGGTTGGTACGTCATGGTCGTATCCAATGTTTGAATATCGAGCGTATCTCCGGAAAAATAGTCAAACCAGGTACCCGGTCGATGGAACATCGGTTGGACCGAACGGTTCGCAACCCCGAAATTTCCCATCACGACTGCCTGAAATTCATTATGATCAAACGCAATGCGTTTATTGGTCCCTCCGACCGATAGGCTGACATTGGAGTTCGGACTGGTGAAGGCATTGTGGCTATTACGCAAGCGAATCAAAGCTTTCCAGGTTTTATAGAGACGGTAGCGATTGACATCACTGCGATAATTCCAGCGAATCGGTTTGGGACCGGTCCGGCCGTTTTGATCGATATCCACCTCGTACCCCAACTCCCCGAACTGCCAGATCATTTTCGGGCCGGGGATGGTTAAGAAGAATGCTCCCGCCATTTTTTGTCGGTTCAGCGCGGTATTTAATTCCTGGATGTTGTAGCTCCCGCTCGAGTTACCGTAAGCGAGGTTTTTAAACATTAACCGCTGTTCATCATGGCTTTCCATATATCCTACCAGGCGGGGATGACTCCAGCCTTGATTTTTAAAATAAACATTGGAGAAATTGGATTTATTATTGTCATGATATCCCATGGTTGCTTCGTTGTAGGGATCGGTTTGTTTTTCCCAAACCATCATGCCGTAATCCGCCAGCTCCTTTTCCTCCCTGTTTTCTGCAAAATGTTCCAGAATGACATAAGCCGTTGAATCGACCTGCCAGATTTTGTCGGCCATACGTTTGAGGAGGCGAACACGCGAGGCGTCATATTCTCCCCAGGCCCCGACATCCCCCTTGGTATTCTTTTGGGTAAATCCCTTCGAGAGATCGAATCTAAAACCGTCAAATCGAAATTTATTCAACCAGTAGCGATTTACGCGGTCAACAAAATACTGGGTAGCGGCACTTTCGTGATTAAAGTCATATCCTACATTAAAGTCGTGTTTAGCTTCCGTATTCAAATAGGGATTTTCGGAGGTGGGATTTCCATAATCTCCCTGGTTCCAGAGCCGCACCAGCGGTGACTGTCCGTAGGCATGATTCAACACCATATCCAGGATAACGGCGATACCACGCTTATGGCATTCGTCAATAAAACGTTTCAAATCGCGAGCCGGTCCATAATATTTATCAGCTGCCAGGTGAAACGAGGGATTATATCCCCAGCTGATATTACCTTCAAACTCCATAACCGGCATTAGCTCAATGGCGTTTACGCCCAGACGATCCAGGTAATCAAGGGTATCCACCAGCGTTTGATAATCGTGTTTTTGAACAAAGTCGCGGACCAGCATTTCGTATATAACCAGGTCTTCCTTATTGGGACGCTGATAGTCGGTCGCCTGCCAATTGTAGGTTGATTTCCCGGGCTGAAGCACCCCGGTAATTTCTTCCGTCTTATCCCGGGGATAGGGTTTTAGATCGGGATATGTCGTTTCCGATATATGCTGATCGTGATTGGGATCCAGTATCTTGTGCGTATAAGGGTCGGTCACCCGAAGGTTCCCGTCAACCAGGTATTGAAATGCGTATTCGTTCCCCGGCGACAGGTTGTCGATTTTGATCCAGTAATAGACGCTGTCGGCATTTACCGAATCCCTTTTCATCAAGTAATCCGACGAAACCTGCCAATTATTGAAATCTCCAATCACATAGACAAACTGCTTATGAGGTGCAAAAAGCGACAGCGTTACGGAAGTTCCATCCTTGCTATAAGTAATGCCGTCCTTGAGTCCCGGAGGACGGGATTCTTCAGGCACATCCGGTGATCCGATAAAGTCAAAAACCGTCGAATCGGATCGGGTATTTCCCGCTTTGGTTACCGCTTTGACCTTGAGCGTGTTGGAACCGTTGATAAGTTCGCCTCCGATGGCTGATAACGAGTCAACATGCAATAATTGCCGGTCGGCCCGATAATGTCCCTCCATGGACGATAGCAGTTGTCCATTCAGATAGATTTCCGAGGCCGCAACATCTATGGAATCCGACGCTTTAGCCGCCACCGCAGCCCATATGGAAGGATCATCTTCCTGCAGCACCCGGTCGTTGGCGGGTTGCAGTTGAAAAACCATCGGATGCTGCACCGGAATCACCGAGTTGGTATTTCCGGATCCATCCGTAACACTGAGTGGATTAATCGGATCGACAAACCATTGCCATTCGCTTCCGCTGCTGTTATAGTGTTCGTGAAACTTATATTCGTAGCCATTATTGCCGTCGATAGTAGCCGAGCCGCCCCCGATCTGCAGCTTGACCGATTTATACCAGAAACCTCCGGTGGAATCCCAGTTCATGCGCGACGGAGCATCCACCGCTATTTGTCCACTGTTATTGGGTCCCCATCCATTAAATTCACCCGGAACATAGGCCCGAACAGCACTCTCTGTAGCATAATACCGGAATGTAACCGATACCGAATCCTGGGCGGCTGTCTCTACAGCAGAGAAACCAATGATAAAAAATCCAACCAGTAGTGCTGACAGCAAATAAAAACTTCTATTCATGGTAATATATCTTGATGCTAAATGAATGCTGATAGTTATTCAGAATTTTCCTTAACGGCCTCTCCATAAAGACTTTGTCCTCTGTGTGACCCATTGGAGGATGCACGGACTACCAATTCGGGGGAAAACACGGTGTGTGAGATTTGCTTATCCGGATTATCAAGTCGATCGATCATCTTCTGGGTAGCCAGCGCTCCCATATCATACATCGGCTGACGAATGGTAGAAAGCCCCATGTATTCGGCAATCTCAATATCGTCATAACTGATTATCGGGATATAGATGCCCCGGTCGCGCATTGCCTTCAACGCTCCCACCGCCTGAATATCGGATGCGCAGAAACAGGCATCCGGACGAGGATTTTTGTCGATCAACTTCAACATGGCCTCATAGCCCGCTCGCTCGGTGAAACCGTCACGATAGCTCGTGTCTCCTTGTACCACCAGGGAACGGTAGATCTTCATTTTGTTTTCAGTCAAAGCCTGTTTAAATCCGGCGATGCGATCCTGTATGGGCTTGGAGGTTTCCAGAGCACTGATCATGGCCAACCGCTCGTAACCTCGATCGATCAGGTGTTGGGTGGCCGCATAAGCCCCTTCAACGCTGTTCACGCTTACCGAGTCGAAGTTCGAATAGTACTCGTCAACCAGGACAATTGGATTCCTGATACTGGTAAGTTTCTTCCACTGATCACTTTGCAGATGGATCGAAATAAACAGGTAACCCTCTGCCCATTGTCGTTTGAGGACATGCTCGACCTGTTCGAAGAGCTGCTCATCAGCGGTTACATTAAAGATATAGAGCTCAAAATTAGACTGGGAGAGTTTATCCTGTATTCCCGCCAGTACTTCCATAAAGAAGTAATTGGAGATTACAGGAACCACCGCCATTACGGTATTCTTTTGTTTACGGGCCAACCCCTGGGCAAAAGCCTGAGGATGATATCCCATTTTTTGTGCTACGTCCAATACCTTTTGTCGGGTATCATCCGAAACCCCGGCACTTTGATTAAAGACCCGGGATACCGTAGCGATACTCACTCCCGCTTCCTTGGCTATGTCATAAATGGTAACAGACAAAATCTATGGGGATATATCGGTAAGCTCGAAAGAAAAAGGAGGTCCTTCAACAAATCACATAACCACCTGTCTTTACTTAAAATCCAACTTACCAGTTAATATTTTAATGAATCAAGAGAAGATGCAGGCACCCGTTCAGAGCGCCTGCAACAATGTTCAGGGTTTGCAGAAGGTTACTTAATCAGGGTCATTCGTTTCTGTTTTACCACGTCACCAGCTTCCAGTCGGTAAATGTATACCCCGGAAGCGTAAGAAGAAGCGTTAAATCCAACCACGTGACTGCCTGCGCTCATTCGCTTGTCGAGGAGAGTGGTTACTTTTTGTCCGAGGACATTGTAGACGGACAGATTCACGTCACCCGCCGTCGGCAGACTGAATTTGATATTGGTGGTCGGGTTAAACGGATTCGGATAGTTTTGCGAAAGATTATAATCTTCCGGAGAAACACCCGGTTCGCCGGCGATTGGAGTGGGGGAATACGATGGTGGATCTTCCCAGGGAAGATCTTCCGCTTTCCAATCGAGGGTTGGCATCGCAAAAGTGCTGGGCCAAACCACATTGTTATCATCGTCAAACATCGGCTGGATATACTGGTAATGACGACGTCCGGCATCAAATCCACTTCCATTGGTATTCATGTTTTCACCGCTGAACGGCTGACCGTAACCAAAGACAAAGCCCATGTGGTTCAACGTCGGATTTTTGAGCGTGATGGTCACATCATACACCATATCACCGTCGCCATCAGTCATCCGCTGGCGCTCAACCGAATCCGGATGAGCCGCTTCGTCTACCGCCGCGGCACCCGCTACCATATCTTGAGTCAAGGCAAAGAACGGTGTCTCAAACAGAATATAGAGAGAGTCTTCGCCCGCTACGAACGGATCGTCCGAAATTTGGGTAGCCGGCTCCATGTTGACACTGAAGGTAACTTGTACACTGGAACTACCTTCAATGTTATTTTCCGTAATCAATGCTTCCGGCGGAACACCATTGAAGTACTGGGTGCCGGTGGCATGATTTTCTTTATCCTCTATGGTAATCGTTCGGTTACCGCCGCCGGTTACGCCGGGTTCCTCATAACCTTGATCCTGTGGTTGGGTAATTCCCGGAGGATTTTCATCCCAGTTGACGAAGTATTTATAGGCAATTTGTCCACCCACTTCGCGGGTAACTTCACGATCATTCAATACCCAGCTGTTGGTGAGTCCGCTGAAGGACATGACATCTTCTCCGGCACTCCAGTTATTAATATCTCCGCGGAGTTCGACCGTGTCGACATTGGAGTTGAAGTATCCGAGACCTTCGAGGATACCGACGTTCACGGCAAAATCGATATTGGTGGTAATGATTTTGCTCTGGGTCGGTTTCTGGTTATTGAAATAGC
Source organism: uncultured Balneolaceae bacterium (assembly GCA_913057825.1). Classification (GTDB taxonomy): domain Bacteria; phylum Bacteroidota; class Rhodothermia; order Balneolales; family Balneolaceae; genus CAJXOW01. Next base: position 15,254 of record CAJXOW010000017.1, read on the forward strand.
TGAAGTGAAGGGTGGTATCCGCAATCGTTCCGAACTCAATCAGTCGATTACCGATTGCATCTTCCCAGCCGTTGGCAAAATACTTGTAATTAATGGTGTTATCAGTTGCCACGGAATCTTTGTGGAAATAAGCGATACCGGAATAGAAGTAGTTATCGCCGGCCTGTCCCTGTTCACTAAGTACAACACCCGTCGAACCATCCCATGTCAACGGGGGTTCGTCGCCGCGAGCTTGAACTTCGTGGGAATCCGGGTTGAATGCATCGGTCTGGATACGACGTCCCACATTTACGCGGAAACGTACGCCGACGGAATCGGCTTTTTCAACAAAAGGAGACTGTCGACCTTCACCCGTACTGTAATACTGCATATCCAACGTGGTATCGCCTGTTGCATCCGACGGATAGACAAATTGATAGTTGCCTCCAACAGGGCCATTGGATTCCCAGCCGCTGTTATGGACAATCCCTTCTTCGGGTTCTAATGAAAAACCGGCCCAGAATTTATGGGTCAGCGTGTCACCGGGCTTCATTTGAACATCGATGGTCCAGTAATCGCCGCCCTGATGGGTAGCTACGGGCGTGGATTGATTATCCCATGTGATATTTTGAGCCCCGTATTCTGCAGAATCTCCGGTAGCAATAAAGTTACCGCGGATCTGCACAACATCCCCCGCTTCAAGGGTATCAGCAATATTGGAGGTGTTCACCTGGAATGTGACCGTATACGGCCCATCCTGTGCCCAACTCATCCCTGTTAGCCCGAATACCAGCACTAACAGTGCTAAAGTTCGCTTTGTAAAGGTAATCATTGTTGTTTACCTCTGATGGATTGTTAGTTAACGTTATCGTGTGTGTAGTTTAACTGCTTAGAAATCGATGCTTATACTCATACGGTTAACAGCATTCAAGTATCGGTAGCTTTGAAAAGCGTAGCCGAAATTGACTTTTAACGCATTACTAAACTGGTGATTAATACCTATACCGGCCGTGAATTTCTGGATACGGTCGTTGTCATTTATACGACTTATTTCGGGCATACCTGCACGCAGCATGACTTTATCATCAAGTAGTCCCACTTCGGTACCTACGCTTACACTTTGGATATCATCATTCGGACTGGTACCGTCGGCCGTAAGGGTGGCCCGCAGGTTATCCGATGTATATACATCCCATGCAAGTCCAACCTGAAGCCGCATGGGCAGTTCGAAGTCATCGGTTTTTAGTTTCACATCCGGTTCATAGTTACCCTGTCCCGATTCATCCAGGTCGGTCGTAGTAATAAGATCTTCCCCGTCAATATTCATTTTGTTTCCGACATTGCTGACACTCACTCCGAGTCGTATGCCGTCAAATGGAGTTCGGTAGGTGGTGCCGACATCAAAAGCGAATGTACTGCTGTTGCTGTTCATAATCTTTTCCGTCACCATTTTAAGATTGACGCCCACCTTGAAATTCTGCAACAGATACTTGGCATAGGAGACTCCAACAGCAAGAGAATAGGCGGAAAAGGTACGGCCGGTTCCCTCGGGTGAATCGAAAGTTGTTTCTTCAAACTCGCCCATTGTCAGCGAAACTACATTAATTCCAAAGGTACCCCAGTCGCTGGTCGGCAGTGCGATACCAAGGTAGTTGTGACGCATGTCCACAAACCAGTCGGCATATTCAATCATTACCTGGTTATTGTTGATATCCGCCAGAGCCGACGGATTCCAATACATCGAAGACAAATCGGATACATCACCCATTACAGCTCCCCCCATAGCGGCCGATCGTGCGCCAACCGGTATTTTTAGAAACTGTGCCGACGATGTTCCCACTTTGCTAACCTGGCCCGAAGCCAGTTGCGTCCAGCCCAATAACGGGATGGCCAATAATACCGTAATTTTTTTCCAAAAATTTAGATAACTCATTGTTGTACTAGTCCTTTATTTAATGACTGCAAATTTGCCGGTTGTTTCTCCCACGCCAGGGGCTTTGATATGGTAAATATAGACTCCGTATGAAATCTCCAGGTTATCCTTGGTCAGCATATCCCATACATAGGTACCACCGTAGGTACCTCCCATGAGCCTCGGATCGTTCTTTTCGATCTCAATTTCCCGAACCAGGGCTCCTGACACCGTAAATATGCGCAACGTAGAGGGTACAGGAATATGGGTAAAGTGCAATTCACGCTGTTGCTGGGGGTTGTTAGTGGTTTTTGCCGGTTCATAGGGATTTGAGACCACATACGGATTGGGAACTACTTTGATATTATCCAGCTCTTCGTTGGCTTGTTGATTATCGACCCGCGGCGTATTCTTCTCTTCCATCTGGAATCTGAATTCATCCCTGGAAGAGAAGGGTTTGGTGGTACGCAACTTAAGGGTGTCGCCCGGCTGCGGGTTAACCGTAGTCACATCGCCTCCCTCCACCTGCGGAGCCAGCTGCAAGCGATATGTCGTGGTATCCGGAGTGCCCTGGAACTCCTCCACAAAAATTACGACATCCGTCTTGCGACCCGTAAGGCCTGCAGATGCGGAAAGTTCTCCTTCCGGACCACTGCCGCTGGGCTCGGCGTAGGCGTATTTGATCTCTTTGTCTTCAAGCGTATTGTAGATGCGGAAGTTGGTTGGTTTTGAGGGCAGCGTAAATTCCTGACCCTGCTCATTTACGGTATACTCCGTCGACTGACCAAATCCAACTTCATCACCGATCACGACTTCATAATCCGCCAGTTTTTCGTTGTTGAAAACCGCAAAATCGTAGGGATGCGGAGGTGTGTCATGGGTATACACCCACTTACTCAACTCATCATTAACACTTAATTCGGTTACATTTTGAACGGTCAGTTGGAATCCGTCGATCACCGGTATGCTTTCTCCATTGAAATCTTTGGATCGATCTATGAGGGTATCTTCTCTCCCATCGGTGATATTCAGCAAGCTGAAGTTTTTGGTTCGGACCATGTCTGAATCGGTTTGCCGGTCAGTAACAATGGTATCCTCAAACACCACTGAATAGCGATTGCCCGCAACTATTTCGGCCGGATCCACGACATCCGCCGTAACACTTCCGCCCGGCGAGCCACTTATCAACGTAGCATTCGGATTTTCGGGCGTAATATATCCCGCTTGTTCGTCTGTAGCTCTGACCTGTACCACGTTTTGACCGAAGATGAATGAACCATCCGGTTGCAGACTTATGGATATAGGGGATTCGGAGGGGGCAATTCCGGCTATTTCCAGGCCATAGTCAAACGCGGTAACCGCGTAGAAGTATCGTTTACCATTGGTGACGGTCGAATCAACAAATTTATGCTGCAGGCCGGTATCATCACCCATATTGAACTTCACTCCGTTTACAGGGATCGGGTGAAGTCCGCTGATGCCGTCATCCAAGTCAAAAATTTGCATCGGACGATTAAACTGGGGATTTCCAAAGGCATCGGTTATCGATTTGACATCCTGGAAGGCAGGATCGGTAGCCCGATATATTCTATATCCCTCAAAATCTTGTCCATTCCCGGTTATACGATTTATATAACGGTCAAATGATTGTTCCGATCTGTCATCCCAGTAAAGCGTTACTTTACCGTCGCTGGCAACCGCTCGAACACGAGGGGGTAGCGGTGCTGTGGCAAATTGATAATCTGCTTCGTAGGCTTTAGTAGCCTGTGTAAGATTATCGTTTACCGACCTTCGATCATCGGCCCGGGTTCCATTGGTCTGCGCTCCGGTTACCGCCACAGCAAATCGTTCGCTGGAACCACGCTCAAGCGGAAACACACCGGAGGATACAAAAATATCGGAATCCTGTCCCTGCTCGCCCTGCGTGTCGAAGGTTCCCGGGGTGAGATACGTATTCCAGTTGGTAGCATCCTGATCTACGTTTAACACACCGGCGCCAAAAATGGTTACGTTGGTGACCCCGAGCAAGTCAGTTTCACTAACGTCCGTCTTGTCGATATTGGGTTCGCCCGGGAATGGAGTGCCGGCACCCGACGTCGGCTTGCCATCTCCCTGTCCCCGACTAGGCGTATCAGGATCTCCTTCCACCCCGACATCATCTTTCTGCTCGGTCCAATCCTGGTCGTTATCGAAATAGTCATCCCGATCTTCATCCACCATGGGAGCACTGGTGTATTTGTTTTGGAATCTTCCATTATGAAACTCCATAACCAACTCCCGGAAGTCTTCATCTTCCTGCATTCTTTCTCGCACATCCTGATTGGAAACAATCATTCCCGGTTGAAGCGTATCACCGACATCAAAATAGAGATAGTTAATATGCCGTACCGCCCGCGTAATGGCCTGATTATTGACAAAAGTACTTTTGTTCAGGTGATTGGGACGGTTCTCATCAATAAGCCCGTCCAAGTCGTTATCGAGCAGGTCGGTATGAACTCCAAAATTGGGATCAGATTGCGGCAGGATATCCTCACGAATGCTAAATCCATTGGCCGGCAGCGTAATCGTTCTACCCTGGCTGCGTACTTCTCCACCGCCTTCGGGATAGCGCGTTACGATGCGGTTATTATTTTCAGCTATCAACACAATTTTGTCGCCGGGTCCCATAGATCGAGTCTCGAAGTCCGATTGTTGAAACAGAGGTACGACCGAATCCCGCAACGTTGTGCTCGTATGGAAACCGCCGGCGCTGACCGTTAAATCAGTGTACAGGTTCTCGTTATCAGAATTATAAAACTGGCTATTGGTCGGATCGTATTCATCGGAATCGCCGTCGTTGTCAATACCATCGGTGGCGTTACCCGGCGTCTCAAGAAACTTAATACCCATTTCGCCCACTTTTCCTCCGTCAAACTCTTCCGGAGCCGGGTCGCGGGTCAGGTCGGTCAAATAGGCAATCGACCTGAGGTTATCAAACTGGGGTTGATCATCACTCGCCGTACCGGCCACAAAATCAGCGATCCATAATCCGAATGCTACCTTGTCATAGTTATAAGAAGCATCGTTTTGAACCTCAAATATATTGAAATGAGCCTGATTGATCAGGGTTTGAGACCAGGCCATCACGCGCGTGTCCAGAATCAACCCAAGTCCGCCCCGCGTCGGATCGGTACTGTCGGGCCGAAAACGCGGACTTCCGTTCAGATATCTGGTATAGAGGTCATCCCCCGCCCGGTAGAAAAACTCGACATCGGCATTGAATTGATTTCGACCGAAAAATCCGTTCCAGTCTCCCGGCCATCCATCGCCTCCGCCTTTCTGTTTATCAGGCCAAGCAGAAGGCCATGTATTGCCAAGCGGAGAGCCGGGTCCGCGATCACTTCGGGCAATCTCGTCACTGTTGGGATTGGTATACCCATTTAAGGGATTGAAGTTCCAACTGTCGCCCGCCCGACTTGTGCGGTAGTTGGCCACATCAACAATCGGGAAAGTATCGTCCGGATTGGAGGTTGCCTGGTTTGGGACCTCTGCTCCCATCATAACGGACATGAAATACATGTAAACCCGTCCCGTATTCCGGGGATATTCAAATAATATTTCATCCAGGTTGTCCGAGTCGGTTCGTCCCGCATGGCCAAAATTATGATAGGTTGCCCGCAGGAGATTTCCGTTCATAATCGACTTCTTTCGTTCACTGAAATCGGAACGTTCCTCGCTCGGTTCATAATCCTCCCCATTATTCTGGGCCCAACCCGTGGAGAGACCGAGTATGAAGATCAAGACAAGTGTTAAAATTGATCGCTGCATAAATTAACTATCGTTCAAAGGTTTAAAATGAAAATTCAACACCCAGTTGTACGCGACGCGGTTCTCCGTACCAGGCGGGACTTTCAAGGTACGACTGGTCGGCTCCGGCCGGCAGAATAAGCGGTCGATCCGGCTCCCCGGAATCACTATACACATTCTGGATAATAGCTGAATCAAACAGATTATATATATTCATAAACAAACGCAGTTTCTGACCGGCAATCTTGAAAATCTTATAGGCATTCAAGTCCATGACGAACTGCGATGGAAGCCGCGCGGTATTCTGCAGGTTACGCGTAGAAGCCGTCGGACCATGACGAATACGGAACGGGGTTGACGGCGTGTAAGGCGTACCGGTTTTGAACTTCGCCACCGCATTCGCCCCCCAGTTATTTCCTTCATAGAAAATCGAGCTATTAACGATGTGAGCGCGATCCCAATCCAGCGGCCGAACAAACTTGGTCAAAGCCTCCGAGGATTGTCCCTGACTGATCACCTGTTGAAATTCTGCCGCTGGATCCGAATTACTTCCTTCCACGACACTATAGGTGTAGTCGAAGTTAAAGTTGATACGCTGGCTTACATACTGGTTAAAAGCAAAGGTAAAGCCTTTCGAGATGGAAAAGTCGCGATTGACCCATTTCGCGTACCGAACCGAGGGTATATACGTCTGGTTGATCGGCCCGGAGGATACATAATTCCTTGAGTCTTTATAAAAACCGGTTATTTCTATGGCCGTACCCTCGGATATTTCCTGTTTATACCCCAATTCATACTGGACCGTACGTTCCGGTTTAAGATTTGGGTTGCCATAGATACCATATACCCCGCTGCTCTCCTGAAGCAGAATTTGACTCTGGTCAAACAAATACTGGTACGTCGGCATCTGGAAGAAATAACCATACGAGAAGTGAGCCACGCCATTCTCAAGGATGGGATATGCTACGCCCAGTCGAGGACTAATTTGCCATTTGGGACTGACATCATCCCACCAAAACGCTTCTCGCTCGGCCCGGGTATATTCATTAGCGGGAACCTGCTCACTTTCAGTGATAACTCCGTCATTATTGGGATCTTTATATTTGTGCGATAATTTAAGTGGACGGGTGATATCGGGATCTTGTGGATCTGCGGGTATGCGGGTATTCGGATCAAAATAATCAAGACGTACGCCCGCATTAATAATCAGGTGTTCATACTCAATCTTATCCTGGATATAGGCACTTAAGTTATATGGACGCCGGTCATATTTCGTATGATTTACAGTTTCGGTCGGCGGAATACCCAGCTCTATATATTTGCGTTCGGACTGAGGAATATGATCGGGCAATGTAATGGCTTCAGCTGAATCCAGGGGTTGCAGGTTTATATTATTAAACTTGACGATATCCCCGCGGAAATTAATCCCCGCCTCAACCAGATGTCGATCCGTGACCTGGCTGGAAGCCTGCAAGTTTAGTATATACGATTCGGTAGAACGGGAGAAACGGCTATTTATCGTACCCAACTCATCAAACTGATAAGCCTGACCCGGATTTTGTCCGCCGAATTTACTTAAATTGTCATAGTTGTAATATCGGGGATCATAAGGGTCGTCATACAAGTGAGATTCATAGCTGTTAATTTTGTAAGCCGTATTCATGCGTATAAAAGAGCGTGAGTTCGGCGAGTAGGTTGTTTTCAGGTTAATCGTTCCATTTTCATTCATATAATCCGGCAGAGCCTGTGGAACCAGTTTTTTCTGGTGATTATAATTTCCTCCTTCTTCACGCCCGTAACTCGTAATCAAGTTAAATTTCAGTGCGGGTAACGGCTTAAACTGCAGATTTCCCTGGAAACTGTATGACTTGAATTGATTCATGTCGACCAGTGCACTGTCCCGCACTCCGCTATCGCGCAGAATAACGACTTCCTCTCCTTCTACTACCGTCGAATCCAGGGTGTACCAAGACTTGGAGGGGTCAACTCTTTCCTTGTATAGTGTTCTATACTCCGACAAACTGGTTCCCATGGCCAGCGTATCCTGGTAGGGACCGTGAGGGGAATAAGCATTGCGACCAGTCAACCATCCATCGTTCTGAAAACGACGTGCAGAAGCAAAAAACGTCAGTTTATCCTTGACAATGGGGCCGGACAGCGAGATGCTCAGATTGTCCTGTCGAGTCGGATCAAATTCCATGGGCGCTGTTCCGATACCCTCGTACAGGGAAGATTGGTTGGTGGCCATATAGCCTCCGCCCCATGCCTCGACACTCCCGTTAAATTGATTGCCGCCGGACTTGGTAACGATGTTGATGATACCCGACATCGCCTGGCCGTATTCCGCATTAAACGTTCCCGAAATAACCGACAGTTCCTGGATTGCCTGATTTTCTATACGCTGACCCTGGCTGCGATTGTAATCATCGGTCACCCGAATTCCATCGACCACATAAGAAACTTCCGAGGAACGTCCTCCCCGAATATGAATCTGTCCCTGGTCATCCACATTTACGCCCGCCTGGAGCTGGATAATATCCGAAACTTCCTGAACCGGCAATTTTTCAATTTCCTGGCTGTTTACACGGGACTCGGAGCTGGTCATATCTTTAATAACCATTTCCCGCTTCGCTTGCACCACCAATTCCTCTCCCTGCACCGTCGATGGATTCAATGCAAAATTCCGCTCTGAAGTCAGATCCGATCGGACCCGAACTCCTTCTACAATCGTGGTCTGGTACCCGATATATCGGGCTTCGAGCGTAACGATGCCCGGATCTACATCCAGAATCACATACTTACCTTCAGCATTGGTCGACGCCCCCTGCGTTGTACCCTGTATACGAACTGTAGCACCAATCAGGGGTTCACCTGTTTCCGCATCAGTCACCTGGCCGGTGATTTTGCCCGATTGAGCAGCTGCCGGCCGCAGACCCAGCGAAAACATCATCAAAATCGATAAACATAATGTTGAAAATCGTAACTTCGGACTCATAGCACACTTCTATATTTTAATAGTCAGGTTTTCCAGTTTCTCCAAATCTACCAGCGCGTTATGCTTTTTCTTGGTCCTCTCGATTAACTGCTGTTTTTCTTTCTCCAGCTTCTGTCGCTTTAAATTCTGCCGTACGCGCTCCCGTGCTTCTTCAAAACTAAGCGCTCTGGATTGTTTACGGGCCAGGCATTTATATACATAAAACTTGTCGGAATGATACTGATAAGGGCCCCCGATTTCACCGGGCTGCATATCTTTTACCTTGGGAGCCATCGGACCCATTTTTCGAATAGATTGATATCCCAGCTCCCCGTCCGTCATTAGATCTTCACTGTTTATTGTGTGTTCTTTGAGCACCTGTTTGAAATGCTGACCGTTTTGCAGCTTCCGAATCACACGCTCCCCTTCCGCTTTGCTGGATACTACGATGCGGGCCAAATTGATCTCAAGCGCTTCCTTATACTGGGAGCGGTTACGCTGAAACTCCCGCTTCAGCTCTTCTTCCGTTAGTTTAATATTAGCCCGGAGCGTATCGAGAACCCGGTTATTCAAATAGTTGTAGAAGGTTTCATCAATGGAACCTTGAACTGCAGAAGCCTCAAAGGCTTTGGTATTTTTAAACTGTTCTATAATGTAAGATCGAAAAGCCAGGCCTTTTACATACTGCTCAAAGTCAAACTCGCGGTATATGCGGGAGCGCGATTCGTCCGGTGTAAAGTATGATTCACGCAAGAAATCTTTGCCCGTAAAAGTAAACTCCGGATGACGGGATAAATCGCGCTCTGCCAGCGACCCGATATTCAAACTTTGCTCTCCCCGTGTCAGGGACCAGAATTTTTCCTGCTGATCTGAAACTTGCTTCCAGAGCCTGGAAAGTAACTGCCGGTCCAGTTGCAGTTTCTGCGTCACCTGCCGAAGGTGACGTCGAATGGCCATCTCCTCGGCCCGATTTTGGGCAATTGATTTGAGATGATCCCGTTTACTGGCAAACTGAGACTGGGTAATGATCGGCTTGGTTTTTCGCTCCGTCAATTTGATAATGCTGTATCCCTGGGTGGTTTTTACCGGTTCGGATATTTCACCTATCGATAATTCAAAAGCCGCATTTTCAAAAGCCAGGTCCACGTCGTTGACCGAAAATGAACCAATATCGCCCCCGTTTTGAGCCAAATATCGATTCCGAAAGGTTTCAGCCGCCAACTGTTCAAAGCTCGCCCCGTTTTGCAACGCAGTGTAGAGCGAGTCCGCCGTTTTGCGGTCGGGCGCATATAGATGAGAAGCACGGAGGGTGGTATTGAATCTTACAAAAAGCTCCCTGATATCCTGCCCGGTCACTCTAACCGTATCCAGCACAAACTGCTCACGGTATTCCTCGGCATAAACTTTACGCTTGATCATTTCCAATCGACGTTGACCCGAGCGGTCCTGATCCCAGCCATGGCCCCGCGCATAGGTTGCTAATACATAAGGAGAGAACTCAGCTTCTAAAATAGCCTCTTTATTTCGCTCGCTGGGGGCAAGTGATCGGCCGGAACGGTAGTAGTATTCTTTGAAAGCGCTTACGAAATGTGATTCGGATACAGCGAGATTATCTATTTTTGCCAACTCATTTTCTTTCAATTTCTGGCTGCATGACAGAAGGGATAACGACAGGAATAATGCCAAAACCCCAACAGCAACAGTACCGACATTCTTCACCCTTTCTCTGTTACCGTTGTTGTACAAGTTGTTATGGAGGACATCAAACATCGGCTTCCATTTTGTTACAAACGATTGACGATTATCCTGCATGAAACCAGCCTATTAAAACAACCAGCTTGACTATAATATTAGTGAAAGCGCTTACAATTTGCAAGGATAAAAATGAAATTTTCCTGTAAATTTTACTAAAAATAGGCAGAAATGCTCCACGAGCCTGTATAAAACAGACAAAAACGTCTTTAATTGTAATTATTTATAAAAAACGGATATACAGTAGTTTTTATCTATAATCAGGGAAGGGTCCTTTTCATGTTTTTCGCGAGCCCGTTCGAATCCAGTTGTCGTCTCACGGCTTTAATAGAAGGTGCTTAGTTAATTTTGTTTTCCCATACTGCACGACGTGGTATATGCTGAAAGATCTGACAAAGATGGAGATCCCTCCCGCGTTTGTGGTCTACGTCCGATCGAAACTATTATCTGCCCCAATTCGTGATGCGACAGATTTCATCCGGACTATCCATCCAATCGCGTGTCCCAAAATGTTATACTGGGTAAGTATTACCCTTTCTACCCCAATTTTTTACTAACCGCCCCCCTATTTAAGTAGTTTGATATCTAAAATACAAAACAAGCCCCCTGTATTTACGATCCATTTCCAAAGCCATAAAACTCCAGCAGAACGTCTGAACACTTGAATAAACCGGTCTTTCAACATGTATTCCCTGCCAGAGGATCAAGAATTGATAATAAAAATAAATTAGATTGGCACATTTATTGATGCTATACATGAAAGAATGACAACGGTCTGCAACATTCGAATTTATCGAATACAACAGCATCCCGGATGCCAGGAAGTAGAACTTATCAGAAGCTAACATCTTTTTCAAGGCAATACGAATTGAAAACTTTTGGAATACTCCCTGAATATTGCGGGCTCAGCAATTTTTAATTACGCCATATGGTTTCAATTATAATGGTCCTTGTTCCAGTGCCAATACAGAGGCGTACCCTCGGAAGCCTTTTCTTTTCCGATATGTACCCTAATCCGGCTGGCCCTGAACTTAAACCCATAACGATTATGTACAAACTATCAACCACCTTCAATCCTCTATTCACATGATGGGCAAGCAATTGATATTCACCGTATTAGACGTTCGATACCGCTTCCATCAAGTCGGGATTTCGATTAATATTAACCCAAAGGCCAAGAGATAATTTAATGTTTATCAGCAGTCACCATACTCCCTTAGCTGACATAAAACAAGCTTCATTGATCAGCCTCTTTAAAAGTGAATCATCCCGCATTATTACGGAATTGATCAATCAAGCAGCATTAACGGATGCAAGCGTGATAATTATCGGTGAAATTAATACCGGTAAACGTTGGACTGCCCGCATTATTCATGAAAACGGGAGGCACCCCGGCGGACCATTTCATGAAATATCCTGCCTGGCATTACCCAATATTCGCATTCGTCGCGAGTTATTCGGACACATTACTTACACGGAAGAGGGAGTACTTATTTCGAACCCCGTATTTCAAAAGGCAAACGGCGGAACCCTGCTGATCGATGCTTTTACCAACTTGCCAAAAGAAATGCAGCTACATCTTGTTTCCATCATGGAACAAATCAACAACGGCAAAATTATCAACCGTAAAGCAGAACCTTTGGAAGTCCAGTTAATTATCACACTTGATCAAAGTGAATATAATTCTGTTAAGAAAGAGCAATACTGGGAACAACTGGTTGAGCGCATTAATCCCATATTCATCCATGAATCTCCTCTTCGTGAACGTCGGGAAGATATTCCGGTCCTGACCGATTTATTCTTAGATCGTTTAGTCCAAAAATATAAGTCGGAAAAGCCTGAAATAAGTCTAAAGGCGCATTACCATTTTATTCACTATGACTGGCCGGGCAATTTACGGCAACTTCACAATGCGATCGAATATGCCCTGATTCTATCCGATAGTCATCTAATAGAACCGGCTCATTTACCCAAATATTTGCAACAATCTGACAAGACGTTATTTAAAAACCATAACGGTTTCGCAGCTGAACATCATAGCTTGGTCAATGCAGAAGTTCAATTATATATGCAAGCATTGAAAAAACACCGAAAGCTGGAAGAAGCAGCGGTCAATCTTGGAATAAGTACCAAACAGTTGGAAAGCCGACTGGGATTAACACCCCCTTGACTCGATAGTTATCCTTTGTAAAACTAGCAGTACAGAGACGTTCAATTACTTAGTAATGCCGTTCTCTTTAAACTGGTTTAACTTATTATGGAGGGTCTTTCGACTTACGCTCAGAATACGAGCAGCCTGGGAGATATTATTCCCGACAGAACTAAGTGTTTTATTGATAATGATTCTTTCCGCCTGATCCATGGAGCTACCTACCGGAATACGGATGTCATTGCCGCTTCCAACGAATGACGAATCATCATACTCCTCCAGTTCATGAAATTGAATCGGAAGGTCTTCCGGTTCAACGACTTTACCAGCATACAGAATGACCAGTCGTTCGATTACATTACGCAACTCACGAACATTTCCCGGCCAGGAGTAAAATGTCATCATTTTAAGACTTCTTTCGGATATCTCAGTGAGCGGCATTTCATACTTATCGATGTATATCTTCATGAAATGTTCTATAAGCAGCGGGATGTCATCCTTACGACTTCGAAGAGGAGGAATTTCCATTTCTATTACACCAAGCCGATAAAAAAGATCTTCGCGGAACAATCCCTTTTTAATCTGGGATTGTATATCCTTGTTTGTCGCCGCAATGAAGCGTACATCAACACTTAATTCCTTCTCTCCACCAACGCGGCGGAAGTTACTCGACTCCAATGTTCGCAGCAATTTAACCTGGGTATCGGCGGGCAGCTCAACCAGCTCATCAAAAAAGAGCGTCCCTTGATCTGCCATTTCGAAATAGCCGGGCTTTTGGTGTAAGGCCCCGGTAAATGCCCCCTTTTCATGTCCAAAGAGTTCACTTTCCACGATGTCCTTGGGAATAGCTCCACAGTTGACCACGATATACGGCTTGTTATGGCGTTTACTCTTAAAATGGATAAACTGGGCCAAAACTTCCTTTCCAGATCCACTTTCACCGGTAATCAAAACGGTAGCTTGTGTTTTGGCTACGCGTTCAGCTGTGTCCATCAGCTTTTTCATGGCCTCGTTTTGCGTTACCATCATGACAGGCACCCCATTTTCATACACGCTCATCTAACGTTCAGCCTCCACTGCAGATAAGCATTCATTGGAATTAACATTATCTTAGCACTTCTACAGCTAGTGAAAGAACACCAGCATAAAACTGGCCCTAAATTAATTTTCTATGAATTTAATGTCCGTGGAAAATTTCCACCTCATGAGTAATATATACTCAATACTCATTATTTCATATTAGTTTTTCCTTCATTAACGAAGTCTAACACTGTTGCCACTTCCTAAATAAATATTAATATGTTTTCTTATCCCGGTTATATAACGTGCTAATCCCCTCTCTTTTATAATCCAATGTACAAATACTTTCAACAACTAATAATGCCTCTTTTTTTTATCAACATCACATTAAGATTTTTAAACTACTTTATGGAATAGTATAACTGTTCAGCTTTGGCTTGATAGGCACTGTCTGAAGGTGTGTGAGCTTCTAGCTGCAGTACATTATCAAGACTTTCAATTGCATCCTTTGTTCTTTCCATACGATGATAGGCGCGACCCAGGTCGTACCAGTACAGAATAAAATCGGGATCCAATTCTGTGGCTCGTTTCAGGTGAGCCAACGACTGCTCCATGCTAGCTCCCTCGGGCAATCCGCCAAATAGCCATTTGGCCGCCATTCGTTCGGCAAAGTTTAAGTTTGTCACCTCTAAATGCCAACGCCCCAGCAGATGATGAGCACCGCCATGTAACGTATCGGCCTGGAGGGCTTCTACCGCATGTTTTTTTATAGCTCTTGATGCTGCAACACGTTCTTTGGGTCCTGCAATCAACGCTTTCCTCCCCATAGCCACCCCCATCACAAAATGTGCACTGGCAGCCTCGGGGTGAAGTTTTAAAGCCCGCTTTGCATAGGAAAGCGATTTCTGATAATACTGTTTCGTTTTCTCTTCATCCTCCAGTTGATGTCCGATTCGCGCATACATCAAACTGCTCTTCCACCAAGCGGGATAGTAGGTCGAGTCCGACTCGAGAATCCGGTTATATGAATTCAGCGCCGCTTCCTCTTGCTGGTGATCAAAAAGAGAATCCGCCCTCGCTTTCAGGGAGTCCAGGGGTTGTGCGGGTTGTGCACTGCACTCCCCATAACCCCAGATAAGTACCAACCATACCATCAGCCCGTATAGATATTTCATATAAACGTATTTACTCCCCCACCCGTATATTTTGTTGGATATTTGACCAAGGCTTTGTTGCGTTTTACGAAGCTGTTGAAAAAACCTATTTCGTTGGGATGTCCTCCCCCTTTCAAAACTTACTATGAATCGGCCATTTCTTTTTCTTCCTGCTTTCCGTACCGGTTCATGACGTAATCCTCCAATATGGACTTGAATCGCTCACCGATACCGTCTCCCCGCAAGGTCGTATGGTGCTCTCCGTCCATATAAACCGGAGCCGCCGGTTCTTCAAAGGTGCCCGGAAGTGAAATCCCGATATTGGCGTTGCGCGACTCGCCCGGACCGTTTACCACACATCCCATCACGGCCACATTCATCTCTTCCACCCCGGGATACATTTCACGCCAGATCGGCATCATCTCTTTTATGTAATCCTGGATATCTTCGGCCAATTCCATAAAGTAAGTGCTTTGTGTACGACCGCAACCCGGACAAGCCGTAACCTGCGGCATAAAACTGCGAATACCCATCGACTGGAGAATCTGTTGACAAACACGCACCTCCCGGGCCCGATCTCCCCCGGGTTCCGGCGTCAGCGACACCCGAATGGTATCCCCTATGCCCTGCTGCAGTAAAAGAGAAAGCGCTGAAGTACTTGACACAATGCCTTTCATCCCCATACCGGCTTCGGTCAGGCCGAGATGCAGCGGATAATCCAGCTCTTCCGATACCCGCTCGTACACATGAACCATATCCTGCACATGCGACATTTTACAGCTGATAATGATGCGGTTGGAAGGCTGTCCCACTTCTTCAGCCAGTTCCGCCGAACGAGTGGCGCTTTCGACCATGGTATCGAGCAGGACCTGTTTCGATGACTTCGGTTTCTCAAGTTCATTATTCTCATCCATCTTTTCAGCCAGCAAGTCCTGATCGATCGATCCCCAGTTTACGCCAATGCGAATCGGCTTCTCATGCTTGACCGCATGCTCAACGATAGTGCAAAAATTCTCGTCTCTCGTTCGTGTTCCCACATTACCCGGATTAATGCGATATTTGTCCAACGCTTTGGCCGTTTCGGGATAGCCGGGTATCAGTTTATGTCCGTTGTAATGAAAATCCCCCACAATAGGTACCTGACAATTCCTTTTTTCCAACTCTTCCCTGATATAGGGCACTGCCTCGGCTGCTTCTTTGTTGTTAACCGTAATGCGTACAATCTCCGAGCCGGCTTTATGAAGGTATTCAATCTGGTCGGCCGTAGCCTGCACATCGGAAGTCGCCGTATTGGTCATCGACTGAACCACGATAGGGGCACCGCCTCCCACCGGAACATCTCCAACCATCACCTGGTATGTGGACTTGCGTTCTATATCGGGCATAATGGATTATCGGATTTAATTTCATTTGTTGCCTTTGTCAACGGCACTCGACGAATAATCTTGTGTTAATTAATTTGTGGCTCCAAGCTCCAGGCTCCACGCTCCACGTATATTCCGGCAGGTATTGCTGATGTGTATATACAGAAAATATAACCAGCTTGAATAATCGTGGAGCCTGGAGCGTGGAGCTTGGAGCGTGGAGCCATTTACTCAATCCTCCTTCTTGCTCAACTCGAACAATTTCTTTTTCTCGTCATCGGTTAAATTTTCGTATCCGTCTTTGGAAATCTTCTCAAGGATTTCGTCAAGTTCGGTCTCTTCTTGCTCTTCCACTACTTTGGCATCAGACACCGACTCCATGTGACTAACTCTTCGGCGCTTTTTGGATGGCTTTAGACGGTAAAACCATCGCTCGAGCGGACGAAGAACACTGCTCAAATCCATTCCCTGGTAATGCCATTTAATCAACAGGTAGCCGACCGCCGCTCCGCCCAGGTGCACAATGCGGGCGGTGCGATCATTAGCTCCCACAAAGAGCACCTCCAATGCGATAATGCCGGCTACCACATAACGAGCCTGTATGGGCGGCAGCAAAAAGAGCATGATCGGCATCTTCGGAAACATATAGGCGAACGCCACCATCACTCCGAAAACTGCTCCGGAAGCTCCTATCACATAGTTGAAGCCCATAACTTGAGCCAATGCCACGTCCAATAGTGCACCTCCCAATCCGGATCCCAGAAAAATGACCAGAAAAGTGCGCGGTCCGAGGTTAGTCTCTACGGCTTGCCCCATCCACCAAAGCCACAACATATTAAACAGAATGTGAAATATTCCCGCATGCAGAAACATATAGGTGAATATACGCCAGGGCTGCAGAAGCGTACTGCTAACGGAAGGATAAAAAGCAAAATACTGTACCAGGAAATTATTCAGTGTCTGCCCACCCAGCGCCTGAATCAAAAAGACCACCACATTGATCGTGATGATCGCACGTATGGCCGTGGGCATACGCTTGTATCCACGCTTTAAGGACTCGGTAAACGAATCGTTGTACATATCAACTTAATTAAATCATGTTCTGACCTGCGAGTATTATATTAAGATAATCAATTTTGAGGGATCCATAAATTCTTAATTGATTAATCTGCGAAATCAGGGGCAACCCGGGCGGCGGTTCCTTGCTCGTATACTTTTCCTCGTTTTCCGGCATTGAGTAGGTAAAAGCCTTACATATACATTTCGTTATTACTGCCGGTTACCCGGAAAATTATTATGCTTCGGAACCGCCGCCCGGGTTGCCCCTGATTTTTCAGCCTGCTTATTGAAGTTTATTGACCTTTATAATATTTCGATAATCACCTTTATTTAACTTTTTCGGTGGGACGGCACAATGATAATTATCCTATTTTAATACAACTCGCCTTTGTATTTCCAGTACTGTATTAATACGAATCCGAATATCATACCGCCGAGGTGAGCAAAATAGGCTACGTTGCTGGATGTGCTGCTGATTCCGTTGAGCAGTTGAAGTCCGCCGAAAATAGCTACAAAATATTTGGCCTTGATCGGAAACGGGAAAAACAATAAAAGGATGGGACGATCGGGAAACATCATACCAAATGCCAGCAAAATACCAAATACGGCCCCGGAAGCCCCGATTGTGGGAGCACCAGACTCAATAAGCAATTGAATAAGTCCAGCCCCTATACCGGTTATAAAGTAATAAACAGTGAAGCGCTTGGTCCCCCATAAATTCTCGATTGCCTGGCCAAACATCCACAGCGCGAATAGGTTGAAGAAAATGTGTCCGATGCCTCCGTGTAGAAAAAGGTAGGATACTAATTGCCAGGGCATGAAGTATCCGCTTCCCAGAGGCCAAAGCGCGCCAAACTTATAAAGGAAATTGCCAACATGGGGGGTGGTCAGTCCTACAAAAAATATCGCATTGACTATGATCAAATGCTTGATAGCCGGCGGAAAAACTGTAAACTGGGTATTGGGACTGTAATTGTTTTGCTGGTAGCTCAAAATGCAATTATTTAATTCAAACGATGATTAGGTCAGCTGGTTCAGGTCCATTGAACAAATTATAAAACCGACAACCTTTTAGTCCCAATAACGCAATAAGACGGCAACAACACAACCCGTCAATCAGCTGATATTCCTGAATGAGCCATCAGATGCTTTTAAAGGATGGTTGGGACAAAGCGGGCGGCGGTTCCTTGCTCGTATACTTTTTTTCGCTGGTTGGTAATGAATGGCAAAGAGCCCTATATAAGATTTAAGTCATTACAGGCTAATATCCAGAAAATTATTATGCTTCGGAACCGCCGCCCGATTTGTCACAGCCATCCTTTAATTCATGCGTATAAACTTGACCGAATTACTTTTCCGGGGAAGAAGAGGATCGGGATGCAATGATATCGTCGAGGTAATCCATTAACAATCGTACGGCTTTTTTGCTGGCCGATCGCTTGATTTCTGACCACAGGTGAGATTCCAGACCGTTTGAAGAAGAAGTAGAGGAACGTTTCTTACGGGTTTCATTCCGTTCCGGTTGGTCGGAACTCGAAGAATCACCACCGCTGCCCCCCAGCAGACAGCCGACTAGAAAGGTAAGCCCCACCGAGGTGAGCGGATACTCTTTAATCAAATTGCGCGGTTTTAATCGAGTCGACAAATCATCGCGCGCTTCATGGATATTCTCATCCAGTTCTTTCTGCAGTTCCTGGATTTCTTGTTTTAATTCCTCTTTTCGCTGCTGAATATCTTTATGTTTATCAGGCACGATGTAAAGTGAGTTTATTTTTCGCGAATTGTTTCTGCATTTTTTGGGAAACTGTCATCAGCGGATTCGTCCGTCGCAGAATCCCGTTTCACATCCGGTGATCGGGATTGCGTTATGGCATCAAAAACCTCGTTCATCCAGCTCCTCTGCATCCGTCGAGACAATCCCCGGGGTCGGACGGCTGCCAGGGTAAACCCCAATATCCCGGTTAGTCCGGCTACCACGAGGTAGCCATAACTATCATGTCCCAACAGCGGACCCAAATACCGGGCCAGCGCTATCATTAAAAATAAATAGGCAAACATTAAGAAAAGAATGCCAATTAACTTATGTATGGATCGGGCCATTAGCAAACTGAACCGGTCGGATACTTCAAGCAGCATCAGTTGAGTTTGCTTTTCAATATACCGGCGGACGTCTTCGGATATCGTCCGAAACCGGTTTGTCCTTTCCTTTTTTTTGTTTTGCCCGGTACCGCGACCGTCTTGGTTATCCATAAATTAGGTTATTTGGTATAGCTTCCGCTTCCTGTTCAACCTTTGCGAAAAATGCGAGCAAACAAAAATCCTGCCGCCAGCCCCGCCACTACACTGGCAACGGGGTATCTGCGGATTTGGTCACGCAATTGACTGCTGCCGTTTTCAATTTGCTGCTTTAATGCTTCCTCGTCAATCAAATCCCTGCCCTGTTCAATCATTCGATCCAGTTTTTGATTTACGTTATGTAATATTTGTTCGTCCATGGCACTTTGCTCCGTTTTTCAAATTACCTGTATTTCTATCCACATTCCGAGTCAATCAACCCGCATTGGATCTATTATCGACTCACCTATCAATTTCTTAAATTAGGCAGTATCTGATATTAATGACAACAATTATATTAAAATAATTCATTTCTATTTTATGAATAAGCTGGACGTTCTTGCTCTCGCTGCGCATCCCGACGATACTGAATTATGCTGCAGCGGTACCCTTGCCAAATTGGTTCAACAGGATCTCAGCGTGGGAGTCATCGATTTTACACAAGGTGAAAAAGGCACGCGCGGAACGCCCGAACAACGGCTCCGAGAAGCACAAGAGGCTTCCGAAATCCTGGGACTCGAAATCCGGGAAAACCTGGGACTGCCCGACACGAAAATCGCCAATAACCGCGAATCCCAGAAAAAAATCATTCAGAAAATAAGAGCCTACCGGCCGGATATATGCCTGACAAGCGCCCCCTATGATCGTCATCCGGATCACGGCAACGCCTCCCGGCTGCAAATTGATGCCCTCTTCTACAGCGGACTGCAGAAAATTGAAACGCTTGATGAGGACCAACAGCCCCAGGACTCCTGGCGCCCCTCGCATATTCTCCATTACATGCAAGATCATCCCTTCGAAGCCGACTTCGTCTTCGATATTTCTGATACGATGGACTTGAAAATTGAAGCGATCCGGGCATTCAAATCTCAATTTTACTCGGGAGATGCATCCGACAAGGAAGGTCCCAAAACCTATATCTCCACCGCCAACTTCTTCGAAAACATCAAAGCCCGCGCTCGACACTACGGTCACCTGGCCGGCGTCAAATACGGGGAACCGTTCAAATACCACCAGGGGCCCACTCCGGTCGATTCATTCGACTTTCTGCTGAATACAGATCCGGTGCGGTGACTTGTGATTTGTGATTAGTAATTTATGATTTATGATTTATGATTAATCTTGCTTAATTCACTTTACTAAACTTTACATGTCGCTTTGGTTTCCTTTTAACGACAGGGACGATAATGCTGAAGTTGATAACCGTCTAAACCGACCTATGGCCAATAATCATGAATCATAAATTATTAATCATTAATCACCTAACCGGGGCCCGGTCTTCGGCGGTAAACACGTCCTGCATGTGGTTCAAAAGGAAATGATGAATCGATGGATTGCCGGCCACGATGCGCTCGCCGAACAGCCAATGATCTTCTCCATTCCAGTCAGTAACTATACCTCCGGCCTCCTGCACGATCAGGGAGGCTGCGGCTACGTCCCACGCGTTGAGTGAATATTCGTAAAATCCGTCAAACCATCCGCACGCTACACAACAGAGGTCGTAAGCAGCACTGCCCGGGCGGCGTACTCCCTGGGTATAATCCATTAGTCGCCGAAAGTACACCATATAGTCATCGACCAAGCTCAAGTCGTTGTAGGGAAAGCCGGTTCCGATCAGGGCATTCGCAGGATCTTCCAGGGAAGAAACCGCAATCGCCTGATCATTCAACCAGGCTCCTTCCCCCTTAATTGCAGTAAACAAATCGTCCGAGTTAACCTCCAGCATCACTCCGACACGGGGTTTGCCATTTTCCCAAAGCGCAATGGATACACAAAAGACAGGAAAACCGTGCGCAAAATTCGTCGTACCGTCGATGGGATCGATCAGCCAACTTCGTCCTTCCGGAAGCTTCAACTCCTCCGCACTCTCTTCAGCCAACCAAGTATCCCCCGGAAATGCATCCCGTATAATCTCAAGTATAACCTGTTCCGCCTTCAGGTCGGCGTCGGTCACTAAATCGTTCTCTCCCTTAAAATCGATCTCAAATGCCCGGCTCTCCCTGTATTCCAAAATAATATCTTGGGCCTTCCGGGCTGCTTTAACGGCTGTGTTCAGTTCTTTTTCCCAACTAGACATTTCCTGATTGGTAATTAATGATTGGTAATTAATAATTGCGGGAGGTTGTCGGCCTACCTGGCCATCAACCTTAATCACATTAAATCAAGAGTTAAATCAAAGCTAAATATATTATCATAAAGCCTGCTGAAAGAACGCAAGCAAAATAATCATAAATCACCAATCATAAATCATTAATTACTAATCCAACGGTTTTTTGGGTTTGTACTCAAATACTTTCTCGGTGTATGGTTGCTCCTTGTCGGAGTCGGGATCGGGAAATAGTTCGTGCAGACTGGATTTTTGAATCAATGCGCGTTGTCGACCGACTTCTTTCAACATGTCTGCAATTTCCTGCTTTTCCTCCTCATCCGCTCCAATCTGTTGCCGGCTAAGTTGTTCGTGGGTGCGATCGAGGTAGTGAATTTTCAACGCCTTCAGGGCTCCTTTTGCAGTCTGATACGGGTTGTGATCCCGCTTGAACGACAGGCCGGTCTTTTCCTCATGTCGATCGCTCACCGAGTGACGTTCCAAGACAATCTCTCCCACCAACTCGGGAAAGGGATGGTCGGCTTCCGCATAGGTCTCGACGTCAATGGATTTATCTTCTCGATGCCGCTGAATGATATCCTCGTAGAACTTGCCAAGCTGTTCGTGTTCAAAGTGATCCCCATTGCAGAAAGAGCCGATATATTCGACCATTTCGTGTCCGTACATCAACATCAATCGAATAATCTCCTTTTCGTACTCGGGCAATTTTCCCTGTTGAACCGGTTTCTTTTTTTTCTTTTCGGGGGATGATGCTGCCGTTTTTGATTCTGAACGGTCTGATCTCCGCCGCTCCTCTCGCTGTTTTTCGCGCTGCTGACGTTTGACTTCTCTTTTCCGGCGCTTCTTTTTCTCCTGAAGTTTTTTCTTCAATTCGTTATACAGCGTTCGATCGTAGAAATCCTTCGCAAACTTGTTTAAATGCTGCACGAACGTCTCACGTGTCATCGCATCGGGGATCTCGGCAATGCTGTCAAGAATATTATGGACCACTTTTTTCTTTTCCATGGGATCCTCCCAGCGACCGTCTTCCTGGGCGCGGTGCACCATATAGGCCACAAAATCCTCGGCCTTCTGACGCTTTTGCTCCTGGAACGATTCAGCTCCAAATTGGCGGACAAACGAGTCGGGGTCATCTCCCTCCGGCAGGGACATCAACCGAACGTCCATCCCCTCGGCCAATGCGATGTTGATGCCCCGCGACATGGCCTGTTGGCCGGCTGTATCCGAATCGTACACCATCGTAATACGGTCGCCGAACCGGTGAATCGTTTTCATCTGTCCCGGAGTCAACGACGTCCCGCTGGTTGCCACCGCCTGCTCGACCCCCTCCTGGTGCAGCGTTAAAACGTCCGTATAACCCTCCACCAATATGGCCTCGTCGTTGCGGCGAATTGCGTGCTTGGCGAAATTGACCGCATACACGACCTCGCTTTTGTTGTATACTTCGGTGTTGGGAGAGTTAATATACTTGGCCGTATCCTTATCCCCCAATACCCGCCCGGCAAATGCAATTACCTTCCCCGAGGGATTAAAGATGGGAAACATCAATCGTCCCCGGAAGGTGTCATAAAAACCTTCTCCGCGCTTGCTGGGCTTGATCAGTCCGGCTTCTTCCAGGTACTCTTCATTGATACCGGTATCGGACGCCGCTTCGTACAGGGCCTCTCCCTTCGACGGAGCATACCCGAGTCCAAAACGACGGATCGTCTTCTGTTTATACCCCCGTTCCTTCAAGTACGACCGCGCCCTCTTTGCCTCATCACTCTCTTTCAGCCGATTATGATAGTACACACCTGCAAACCGCAGCGCATGGTAAATGCCCTCGCGCAAATACTGGGCCTCGTCATATTCCTGGGTATCCTGTTCGGGCAGTGAGATCTGATATCGTTCGGCCAACGAACGCAGCGCTTCCGTAAAACCGACCCCCTCCATCTCCATAATAAAATTAAACACATCCCCGCTCGCCCCGCATCCAAAGCATTTGTAGATACGCAGCCGGGGCGTCACGTGAAAAGACGGGGTCTTTTCATCGTGGAACGGGCAGAGCCCCTTGTAACTGCTGCCCGACTTTTTCAGCTTGACATAGTCCGATACCACCTCAACCAGGTCAGCCGCATCCCGAATTTCCTCTTTTTTGCTGTCGGATATCATGGTTGTAATTCAATCTAACAAACTTAGCGGTTTGGGGAAATTTTGAATTATGAATTACGGACGTGACTTGCAGACATAAAATCTATTGCTCGTACCAGCCTTATTGTTGCTGCCGGTATTAAAGGCAATCAATATTATGGCTGGAGCAAGCAAGTGTCATTACAACCATTCGGTGCCCTCACCAATTCATAATTCATAATTCCCTAGACTTCCTTACTTTGCATCCTTAATATTACATCATCAAAGCATTACCGTCGCTCAACGCTACACTCTATTATAATCTAATATTTAACAGCGGAATTACGAGAACTTTCTAAACGATTTCTTTTTCAAATGATTACACCTGCTAACAGTAAAGATCCTGTTTATCGACTTCGTCTTCAATCCATTGCATTTATTTTAATGATGGCGTTGTCTTCAGCGCTGATCAGCTGTCAGTCTGCCTCCGACACCTCTGTATCGTCTCCGTCGGGGGAGATAACAGTTGACTTTCAATTAAACAAGGGAAAAGCTGAATATACCGTCGACTATGCGGGCAAACGGCTTATTGATCCGTCGATCCTTGGATTTGAATTTCGAAAAATGCCTGCACTCGACGGACCCTTTAAAATTGCTTCGACCGAGACGGGGACCTTTGATCAAACCTGGCAAACCGTCTGGGGACATCGGGATACCATCCGCAATCATTATAATGAATTGATCGTCGAACTGCAGGAAACCGAAAGTCCGAACCGGAGCTTTTCCCTGCATTTCAAGGTGTACGACGACGGCCTTGGATTCCGCTACACGCTTCCTCAACAACAGAATATTGACAGCGTTTTCGTAACCCGGGAAAACACGCAGTTTGTCCTGTCCGAACCGGCTACCAGCTGGTGGATACCGGCCAATTACAATTCCTACGAAAAAACCTATCGAACCACCCCGCTCAGTGAAGTGGATTCGGTCAACACCCCGATCACCATGAAAACCGAGTCTGGAACTTATGTGAGTCTTCACGAGGCCGATTTGACCGATTATGCGGGCATGACGCTTTTCCGTCCCGATACGCTGCAAGCCACCCTGCAAAGTCGTCTTGTGCCATGGACTGACGGAGACAAAGTTAAAACCACGTTACCGATGAAATCTCCCTGGCGCACTATCCAGATTTCGGATCAACCGGGCGGACTTGTGGAATCGGATATGATTGTCAACCTCAATCGACCCAACAAACTTGACGACACTTCCTGGATCAAGCCGATGAACTATATCGGGATCTGGTGGCATTACCATATACGGACCCATACCTGGTGGCAGGGAGAAAATCACGGGGCCACTACCGAACGCATGAAAGAATATATCGACTTTGCGTCCGAGCATAATATCGGAGGCGTCTTGGCCGAAGGATGGAATCAAGGTTGGGGGCGCAATGAAAAAATTAGTTTTACAACCCCGTATGATGATTACGATCTAGAGGAATTAGCGCGTTATGCCGATGAGAAAGGCGTTCACCTTATTGGACATAATGAAACCCGGGGCAACATACCCAACTATGAAAGTCAGGTGGACTCGACGTTCAAATTGTATGAGTCACTCGGAATCCACGCCGTCAAAACCGGTTATGCAGGCAAGATGGTACCCGAAGGCACCTATAAACACGGTCAGCGAATGGTCAACCATTACCGGATGATTGTCAAAAAAGCCGCCGAGCATAAGATAATGATTAATGCGCATGAACCGATCAAACCGACCGGTATCCGTCGTACGTGGCCGAACATGGTAACCCGCGAAGGAGTACGGGGCATGGAGTTCAATGCCTGGAGTGAAGGAAATCCGCCGGAACATACCACCATACTTCCCTTTACCCGCATGCTCGGCGGTCCATTGGATTATACTCCCGGCATTTTTGATGTAAAGATCGAGAACTTCGCCGAGAAACGACGGGTCAGTAAAAAAATGCAGAAAAATACCCGGGTTCATACCACCCGTGCCAAACAACTGGCCCTGTATCCTATTTTATTCAGCCCCCTTCAGATGGCAGCCGATCTGATCGAAAACTATCAAGGAGAGCCTGAATTCACCTTCATCGAACAGGTCCCGTCAACCTGGCATGAAACCAGGGTGGTCAATGCAGAAATCGGGGATCATGTGACGATTGCCCGTCAACACGACCGCGAATGGTTTATTGGATCGATAACGGATGAAAAAGCTCGCTCCTTCGAAATTACCCTCGATTTCCTGGAACCGGAAACTGATTATCGGCTCATCCGGTATGCCGACGCAGAGGGAACCGACTGGAAGAACAACCCGACGGCAGTACGCATCGACACCATGCAGATAACCGGCGGACAAACCATGAAGATTGAACTCCCAGCCGGTGGCGGGCAAGCGATGAAGCTGGCACCGTTACGGTAGCTTGTATCAATGTTAAGGCGGTTTAATTGAGGGCAGGGATTGTTTATTGGTTGGTTGACTTAATTATTGAAGCTGGAAGCTGGAGGCTCGAGGCTCGAGGTTCGAGGCTCGAAGCGGAAGCTTGTTTTTGGGCGTGATAATTGTACATAAAACGATCTCAGCTCTTATCTGCTGTTACACGTGTTTCCACTGGAAATTTTATGAACCGGAAAGAAGTGAATACAGATAGCGAAGGTAGAATTGTTTAACAGACCTGATTGCTGGTAATAAACGAGTTAAGTTCAAATTTTTCGTGGAAGCTACGTGTAACAGCAGATAAACGGGGCTCTGTAAGGGGGTACTGCAGCGCTGCTTCGAGCTTCCAGCCTCGAGCTTCCAGCTCAATCTAATTGCGCCGTCGGCGCAACTAGATTGTTCTTGATTCTGTTCTGAATTACTAATACTATTTCAAGCTAATAGGCAAACTCGAAAACATTATTAACTCATGAGTGTACTAGTCGACAAGAATTCACGTGTAGTGGTACAGGGAATGACCGGTAGTGAAGGGTCATTTCATGCAGAACAAATGATTAATTACGGGACCAATGTGGTCGCCGGTGTTACCCCGGGAAAAGGTGATCAAAAACACCTTGACCGACCGGTTTTCAATACGGTGGCCGATGCGGTGGAGCAGGAAGAAGCCGATACATCCATTATTTTTGTTCCTCCCGCTTTTGCCGCCGATGCCATCACGGAATCGGCCTTTGCCGGTATAGAAGTTATAATTTGCATCAGTGAAGGCATTCCGGTGCAGGATATGGTCAAAGCAAAACAGGTAGTTCGCAGTCACGGCGCCACGCTTATCGGACCCAACTGCCCCGGCGTCATTACTCCCGGCGAAGCGAAAGTGGGAATTATGCCCGGCAACATTTTTGAAAGCGGCAGCATCGGACTCATTTCGCGCTCCGGTACGCTTACCTACGAAGCGGTGGACCAAATTACCAAAGAGGGACTTGGACAAAGTACGGCCATCGGTATCGGCGGTGACCCGATTATCGGAACCAACCATACGGATGCCGTAAAATTATTTGATGAGGACCCCGACACCGAAGCGATCGTTTTAATCGGTGAAATCGGCGGAACAGCTGAAGAGGAAGCGGCCGAATATATCCAAAATAACGTTGACAAACCGGTGGCCGCCTTTATCGCCGGTAGCACCGCTCCTCCCGGTCGTCGAATGGGACATGCCGGTGCTATCATTTCCGGGGGAACGGGAACGGCCGAAGCCAAGAAAAAAGCCCTGCGCAACGCCGGCGTAGCCGTAGCCGAATCGCCCGCCGAGATCGGGAAGACATTAAAAAGCATCCTCTAAAAATTTTAGAGGATACTTTTTAGCTCGAGGCTGGAAGCTGGAGGCTCGAAGCGAACAGCTAGTGATAACGGTAGTTGTTTTGCATACAATTTCTAACACCAATACAGGCTTCCGCTTCGAGCCTCCAGCCTCGAGCTTCGAGCTGTATAAAAGGGCGACATCGTCGCCCTTTTATACTATGTCGTTTAGTTCCGGTATCTCTCCTCGATAACCGAATATTTTCTGCAATGTTTTGATCATCCATTTGGGCTGGTTTTGTACGTACCACTGGTCGGCCGCTCGGCGATTACCCAGCCCATAGGTGGGATACGGGTGGATGGTGTCTGATATCTTTCGAAGAGAGACTCCCTCCTTGATGGCCAGGGCATATTCGCATATCAAGTCACCAGCATGGGCACCAAGAATATCTGCTCCCAAAATTTTACCGTTATTTTTTCGCGTGTAGATCCTGATCCATCCTTCGGTTTTTCCCTCGGTAATCGCTCGATCTATCTTTTTGAAAGGAAAACGGTAGGTCTTGTAGCTCTGTCCTGCAGCTTTCAGGTCCTGTTCCCGTTGGCCTACGTGTGCCATTTCGGGTTCCGTATAGGTACACCAGGGCACCTGGTCCTCGGCCATCTTTTTAGGTACTTTGAGCAAAGCATTGGTCACGGCAACCTTGGCCATATGTTCCGACATATGAGTAAACTGGTACCGACCGGTGACATCTCCACAAGCATATATATGACGATTTGATGTTCGGCACCGTTCATCGACGGTAATACCATTCCGGGTGCAGGACACCCCTGCCCGATCCAATTTAAGATTCTCCAGCTGCGGCTGTCGACCTGCTGCCACTAACAAACGGTCCCCACTCAATTGTCTGGTTTGTTGACCATTTCGGAGGTCCAGTCTGATCTGACCATCCTCAAACTGCTGCACTCGCTCAACAGAAGAACCGAGATGAAAATCGATGCCTTCCTCTGAAAGTTTATCCCTGAGAATCTGAGTCAACTCCGGGTTATCCTTTGATAATATTCGATTTTGCTGGTCTACAATGGATACCCGGCTTCCCAGGCGAGAAAATGCCTGCCCCATTTCAATCCCGATGGGACCTGCGCCGATGATGAGCAGGTTATCAGGCTGGGTATTAATCTCAAATATCGATTCGTTAGTTAGGTGTTTAACATCCTCAATGCCCGGGATAGGAGGCACAAAAGCACTGCTGCCGGTCGCCAGGACGATAAATCTTCCGGTTGTTTCTCTTGACTCCTCATCCCCCTGTTCGATCTGAATGCGATGCTCGTCGACAAAACGGGCTTTCCCTTTTTCAATTTCCACCCCCATCTCCCTGAATATATCCGGATGATCCGCTTCCTCGTATACCTGTTCACGCAAACTGCGAACGTGATTCATTAATTTTTCAAAATTTATTTCGGGCGTTTGATCGGTCAGCCCATACCTGCTTGCCTCCCGAATGGTATGAGCTGTTTTAGAAGCGTTCAGCAGCGTTTTACTGGGTATGCACCCGGTCCAGGTGCAATCTCCTCCCAGTTGTTCTGCCTCCACCAGCAAAATCTTAGCCCCCAGGCTGGCCGCAATACCCGAAGCCGTCAAACCAGCTGCTCCCCCTCC
Organism: uncultured Balneolaceae bacterium; assembly: GCA_913057825.1. Classification (GTDB taxonomy): domain Bacteria; phylum Bacteroidota; class Rhodothermia; order Balneolales; family Balneolaceae; genus CAJXOW01. The sequence continues at coordinate 44,351 of CAJXOW010000017.1, forward strand.
AATCACGATGATATCGTATTCGTATGACATAGTATAGCACTATTTCTTAATTAATTTATTCCTTGCAGGGTCTTCCCCCTTGCCCCCTCCAAAGGGGGATATTTTTTCACCTCAATCGCCAATAAATTCCCCCTTTGGAGGGGGCAAGGGGGAGGACAGCCGATCATTAAAAAAAGCTGACCCACACTCAATCCATCTAGTAATAGAATGACATACCCCGAAAACATCTTACTTTTTTTATCCAATTCCATTCCCGATAAAGGGGTACTTCACTGAGACCATTTTATCTAAACCAAATATTCAAAAAATATTTGAATATCTCATGTTTATTAAGCAACTCCGCAAACCTGCCGCTCCATCCCATATCCCCGGTTGACCTTGCACGGCAAGCTCCTTTAATTAGGGGAATCATGATCATAGATATACGCTGCTTGTGAAAACTGACTGACTCTTACAAATAACCCGGTAGCCCAATATCGCTTCAACACCTAGTCATACCCCTCTGCTCCGAGATAACAACCTGCATGTTATCTTCGCCGTTACATTAACGGCCGTGATGGGAGTCTCCACCATCACCCCGGCTTTCCCTCGGATGCAGGACGCACTAGGTATCTCCAGCGAGCAAATCGGGTTGGTGATTACAGCCTTCACTTTGCCGGGCATTGCTCTCACTCCTCTATTTGGTGTCCTTGCAGATCGATACGGCCGAAAAACTATTTTGGTTCCTTCACTGTTTTTATTCGGCATTGCAGGATTTGCCTGCGCTTTTGTCCGCGAATTTGAGTTATTACTGATCATGCGGTTTTTGCAGGGAATTGGGGGTGCTTCCCTTGGATCGCTGAATGTTACCCTGATCGGCGATCTATATCCCACTGAGAAAAGGTCGACGGCTATGGGATACAATTCCAGCGTGTTGAGTGTGGGCACAGCTTCATACCCGGCTATCGGCGGCGGTTTGGCGGTGCTGGGTTGGTACTATCCTTTTTATCTCAATATTGTGGGCTTACCCGTCGGATTACTTGTCCTCTGGGTATTAGACAATCCCGATGTACATCAGGATACGGACATGAAAAGCTACATTCTGAATGTATGGGAGACACTTAAATCCAAAGCCGTTGCCGGCCTGTTTTTAACGAACTTCCTGACCTTCATCTTGCTCTTTGGTACGGTATTGACGTTTTTTCCCGTCCTCATGGATGAACGATTCGGTCAGTCGGCTTTTGTCATCGGGCTATTCCTCTCCCTCGCCTCACTGACCACCGCCGTCACGGCTTCCCAGTTAGGCCGCTTATCGCAACGTTTCCCGCAATCCCATTTAATTGCTTTTTCTGCGGTACTGTACACGATAGCTTTCACCATGCTGGCCTATCTGTCCACGCTTACCTGGCTGTGGCTGCCCACGATTCTATTCGGCGTAGCCCAGGGAATCAATATTCCCACCGTTATGAATCTGCTGACCCATCAATCTCCCATGGAATACCGGGCCGCATTTCTGTCGGTCAACTGGATGATTATGCGAAGCGGGCAAACCCTGGGTCCCGTATTGCTTGGCCTCGTTTACCGATACTACAGCCTTACCGGCGTCTTCATTACCGGCGGGATACTGGCGTGCATCATGCTGGTTGTAGTCTGGCAATTAATCGTTTCCACGATCCGTGGATAGACACGCATACATTCAACCCGATATTATCAGGATGTTAAATCACGCTCGCAGCCAAAGCGGTCGGCGGTTCCGCAGCATTAAAATTTTCTGGTTCAAAAGCAAAGATAAGATAGAATCTACCCAGGGGAATTAACGTGAATAGCCGATAACCAATGAAGAAAAGTTTCCGAGCAAGGAACCGCCGACCGCTTTGGCTGCGAGCGTGTGTATAAATTCTCCTAATTTACACTGAATATAACCTGTCCGATTCCGATATTACGGTTTGATATAATTCTTTCGTAAAAAGAAAAACCCTGCGACATCTTCCAGCCGCAGGGTCTGATTATAGGTCTCAGCATTTAAGATTTAGTAATCATGAAGCTATAAATATTCTTTGGTAATTCGTTAATTCATAAGCCCCATACGTTAACAAGAGTATTCAGAACTGGAAGTGTTACAAATTTTTTTATCTTTTTTTGATTTATTAATTATAAAATGTTGTAGAGTTAGATGAATCGTATGGGGCGCAATAAGTTATGACAATAAAAATTATTTTTTCCATTTTTTAAAAATGAATACAACCAACGTGGAACTACCGACATTCAAGGATGTCCGCCAGGCCGACCGGCATGTTCAGCAGGATATTCATCGAACGCCCATTTTAACGAGTCGTCTGGTGAATCAGCGGTGTGACGCACATTTATTCTTCAAATGCGAAAATTTTCAGCGGGTTGGAGCTTTTAAAATTCGGGGAGCCTTGAACGCTATTCGACTCCTGAGTGACGAAGAAGCTTCCCGGGGAGTCATTACTCACTCTTCGGGCAATCATGCTCAAGCTCTTACGCTGGCTGCCAGACTCAAAGATATTAAAGCTACCGTGATCATGCCCGAAAACGCTCCGCCGAACAAGATCGAAGCCGTTCGAAATTACGGGGCGGACTTGCACTTTTGTGCCCCTACCCAGCAGGCTCGCGAGGAAAAGACCCAAGAGCTGATTGATCAAACCGGTGCCACCTTTATCCCTTCCTATGATCACCCGCACATAATAGCCGGACAGGGAACGGCGGGATACGAACTTTTCAAAGAAATTGGTGATATTGACCAGATTTTGGTCCCCGTTGGCGGAGGCGGACTTTTAAGCGGGGTGGCCCTTGCGGTAAAACATATCCGACCCGAAATTAACGTAATCGGCGTTGAACCCGCTTTAACCAATGATGCCTACCGTTCCTTTAACGAGGGAAAAATCGTACAACCCGAACGAACCGATACCATAGCAGACGGGCTGCGTACTTCGCTCGGGAATTACACATTTGAGATCATTCGGAATAAAGTAGATGATATCGTCACCGTAAAAGAAAAATCCATCGTGGAGGCCATGCGTCTTATCTGGGAACGCATGAAGATCATCGTCGAACCGTCGGGAGCCGTCCCCCTCGCCGGCATCCTGGAGGATCAGATCGATGTAACCGACGAGCGAGTGGTATTAATCGTCTCCGGCGGAAATGCCGACCTGCATCGTTTGCCATGGAATGCTGATTAATAAGGTATGAGCTCTCATTGAAAACCGGGCGGCCGTTCCTCGTTCGAAAGTTCTTCTCATTATGAGAATCGATTTACTATGATCCGAGCGCTTATAATGTCCATTGCGTTAATCATATTTATTATTGCTGTACCGAAAAACTTAATACTTCGGAACGGCCGCCCGGTTTTCAATGGGTTACGGCATTCATTGCTAATCGCCTTCTATGGGATACACTGATAAGTAGAGGCTCTATCTGATGAGCATTAATCAAAAAAATTTCATTGATAAATTTATATAATACGGTGAGAGTCATTAGAAAAGCCTGCAAACTCAATCATTAATCACAAATTATTAATCATCAATCAAAAAGTGCCTTTGGTAACGATACTTGGCGGTGGAGCAAGCGGGATTACGACGGGTTTGACCCTTCAATTGCTCGGCTATCGGACGCGCATCATCAGCGCACAGTTTCCGGAGCACCCGGAAAACGAAAGGGATGATGATCCCCTGTTTGCCAGCTTGTATCCCGCTGCCTCGATCATTCCCCACTCGGTGCGAAACGAACGTATGGATATCCTATACCAGGATTCGCATCAGGTATTCAGGCAGCTGCATGAATCCGGGATCGATATCATACGGCAAAATCGTCACTACGAATGGTTTAGGTTTCCGGTATCGGATCCGGTATACCGGGAGTGGATGAAGAATTTCAACCCCATAAATAGCAGTGAGAATCTGACGGGAGAGCTATTTGATTCTGATGCGGACCAGGTTCACGGATGGTTTTTTAACTGCTATTTTGTCGACTGGCCGCGCTATGTACAATGGCTTTACGAGCAGTACCAGGCGGCGGGGGGAAAGCTTGAACGACGCAAGGTTACCGCCGGAAATGTCACTTCACTGGACAGCTCCCTGGTTGTCAACTGTACTGGGGCTTATAGTCGAGAACTGTTTGAAGACCCCGAAGATTTCTGCTTTATGTTGGGCAAAACACTGGTCGTGGAGGATGCTCCAGACCCCAACGAGCTGGATTCCATTATATCATACAACTACACCCCGGGATCGGAGATATATTCTCACAGCAGCGGCAAGGCCATCGACGTGTATCTATATCCCCGCAAGTCGGGCTGGGTACTGGGAGGGTCCCGGTTGCACGGACACCTGGATTCCAAAGGCCGGTGGTTGGGCGAACAGTGGACCGGCCGCATGCTTTCCATCGATCAGCAACAGGTCCCGGCACCCATCTACGAAATCAATCGCGATCTCATTCAAAAACTCTACGATATCGACATTGCCGACTACACGTTGCGGGCCAAGTCGGGCTACCGCTTCATGCGCGACTCCCAAACCGAGGGAATACGCCTCGAAGCCACCCGTGAATACGGAAAATATATTTTTCACAACTACGGACATGGCGGTGGAGGTATTACCCTCTCGTGGGGTTGTGCGCTGCAAGTGGCGCGGATGATGCGAAATTATAAAAGACCTTCATCTGGTAATACACTGCAAGACAACAATTTTTTAATAAACATTAAGAGCGGTTTAAAGAAATTATTCTAATATAAGGGGAAATATGCCAACTTACCGTCTTAAGTGGCTAAGAATTCTTTCTATTATAGGGTTATTATCAGGCCTAATTATATCATGGCAACTTTGGTTACCCGGTCGTGCTTACCCACGTGTTCCTATTTTATCATTCATAATATCGGATTCACTACAATACATTCTATTAGGGATTGCTATTATTTCTTTATTTGGATCTCTGCATAAGAGAGCCTCCACCTACTTTTTGCCGATATATTTTATTACTTCTATAATATTTGTTATGCATGACCAATCCCGTTTACAACCCTGGTTCTATCAATACAATTTTATTCTATTCGTTTGCTGGATTAATAGATTGGGTAATTCAGAACGCCCCAATGAACTTCAAGCAATCCAATACATCCTGGTTGGAACTTATTTGTGGAGCGGTATACAAAAGTTAAATCATACTTTCATTACAGAAACCGGCCCATCATTATTCAATACGATTCTGCCATTAGATATAGGCTGGGGAATGCTAATCATACCTATTTTTGAAGTCTCATTGGCTGTGATGTTACTGGGGAAGAAAACCAGAAACTATGCTGTATCCCTCCTTGTAATTATGCACTTGACTATTTTTCTAATATTGAGTCCATTGATATCTAATCATAATGCAGTTGTTTGGCCTTGGAATATAATTTCAATAGGTCTTGTTATTGCTGCATTCTGGAACTCGGCACAATCAATCTATGACGTTAGAATTCATACACCAATCGTTCAATTCACTTTACTCCTTTTTTTACTTCTCCCTGGTTTAAATCTATTCAATGCTTGGGATGAATACCTTTCTTCCTCTCTATATAGCGGAAAACACATAGAAGGGACAATATATTTCTCTTCAAAAATTAAAAAGAGATTACCACTTCAAATTCAAAATCAACTTTCACGCGAAGATGGCATTAATTTAGATCATTGGAGTTATACGGAATTAAATGTGCCGTCTTATCCAGAAACTCGTATATATGATGCCGTTCATGATACTCTCTGTAAAGATGCCGTAGATCCATTATCTGTTGTTCTGGAAATAAAAAAAGAACCAGAATGGTTAACGGGTAAACGAGAAACCGAAATGCATTACTGTAATGGAAAGAAAATTGATTAATATAAAAAAGGCGGACCTACCTTTCGGTAAATCCGCCTTTACACGTTACGTTGTGCGTTTCACACAGTCCTGAATGATCAGTTTTTACGCTGCTTAAAGTGGTTGATCTCACCGCCGGCGAGCATAATTTCACGCTGTCGCTCACTCATGGTGTGCTTCAGCGTGTATTCGTTGCCTTTGGTTACGTTTTTCAGGGTGACTTCGTGGCCGCTCTCCAACTGCTCACGGATGTTTTCGGCCTTAATGGTGTCGCCCTGGTCGATATCATCGTAATCCGCCTCATTATCAAACTCGAGCGGCAGGATACCGAAGTTCACCAGGTTCTGCCAGCCGATGCGAGCGTAGCTTTTGGCTATGACGAGTTGCTGACCGAGGTAGCGGGGGGCAATGGCCGCGTGTTCGCGACTGGATCCCTGCGCATAGTTCTCGCCGGCCACAACAATGTGTCCGCCGTGCTCGTCCTGCGCCTCCAGCGCTCGCTCGTAGAAGTTCTCGTCCACGATTTCAAAGGCGAACTTGCTGATCTCCGGGATGTTACTGCGATACGGAAGCACGTCGGCTCCGGCCCGCAGAATCTCGTCGGTCGAAATATTCTCGCCCATCTTGAGCAGGACCGGCACTTCAAAGTCGTCGACCGCATCGAAATCAGGCAGGGAGACGACGTTCGGTCCCTTGTCGAGCGTGCGATCCTCTCCGTTTTCCGGGGGAGCAACCAGCATCTCGCGGTTCACAATAATCTCGTTCGGCTCCTGGTAGTTCGGATAACCCATATTATAGATTTCCTCTAGATCGCGAGGATCCGTTATCTTGCCGGTCAGCGCAGAAGCCGCGGCTGTTTCGGGACTGCACAAGTAAACTTCATCTTCCTTGGTACCCGAACGACCCGGGAAGTTACGCGGTACTGTACGAAGACTCTTGCGGCCGGTCGCCGGTGCCTGTCCCATGCCGATACATCCGTTGCAGCCGGCCTGGTGGAAACGTGCTCCTGCCTGAACCAACTGCATGAGCGACCCATCCTCGGCCAGGTTTTCGATCACTTGTCGCGACGTCGGGTTGATATCGAAGGATACATCCTCATTCACCCGTTTACCTTTCACAATCTGCGCCGGTACCCAGAAATCGCGGATGCCGGGATTGGCCGAAGAACCGATGTAGGACTGATAAATCTCACTTCCGGCCACTTCGCTCACCGGTACCACGTTACCGGGACTGCTGGGTTTGGCGATCAGCGGAACCACTTCGGAAAGATCCAGCTCTTCATGTTCGTCGTATTCGGCGCCTTCATCGGCTATCAGTTCAGACCACTCGTCTTCCCGCTCCTGCAATTTCATAAAGCGGCGCGTCTCCTCATCGGAGGGGAAAACCGTGGACGTGGCGCCCATTTCGGTTCCCATATTGGCAATCACATGTCGGTCCATCGTCGACAGATGCTTGAGGCCGGGTCCGTAATATTCAATAATCTTTCCAACGCAGCCTTCCACATCGTAGCGGCGCAGCATTTCCAGGACGACGTCCTTGGCGCTGACCCAGTCGGGCAGCCGACCCGTAACCTTGACGCCGAGGACTTCCGGCATCTTTACATACATCGGCTCGCCTGCAATAGCAAAGGCCACATCGAGTCCGCCGGCTCCAAACGCCAACATCCCCATACTTCCGGTAGCAGGCGTGTGACTGTCAGATCCGATCATCGATTTACCGGGAACAGCGAAACGCTCGGTATGAATCGGGTGACTCACTCCGTTACCCGGACGACTGTACCAGATACCGAACTTCTCGGCGGCAGATTTCAAAAATACGTGATCATCGGGGTTACGGTAATCGGTCTGCAGAAGGTTATGATCCACATACTGGCAGGAAAGCTCCGTCTTGGCCTTATCCAGGTCCATCGCTTCCAACTCCAGCATTACCATAGTACCTGTCGCATCCTGGGTCAGGGTCTGATCAATCTCAAGGCCAATCTCCTCGCCCGGATTCATCTCGCCTTCCACCAGGTGACTCTTAATTAGTTTCTGTGTAACATTCAGGGGTTTGTCCATCGACATGCTGTGGTTTTTATTTAAATTATCAATTGTATTTAAAGAAGTTTTTGGGAAATCGGGCCCCGGGCCGTGCTTTCGATGAAAAATTTTTTCTCACGGCTTTGCTCTTTCAACTTTAGTTGCTATGCAATTTCCATCTCATAGCCCTATAAGATGGTTTGCTTCGAAAAATTTTAATTACTCAGCACGGCCCGGGGCCCGATTCCCCAAAAACTTCTTTAAATCCTTTTACTAAAAGCCGAATTGCAGTAATATCGTTTCATGATAGCTTGTACAGGTGCAATTTCAGGCTATTTAAACTAATTGATCTATTTCACTTCACAAAACTCGTTTAGATTCGTTAATATAATAATGGATCAATGATGATCCATTATTGCTCCAGGCTCCATACTCCACGGGTATACGAGCTCGTATTCGTGATGTATATACACATCATTAATACTTGCTGGAATACGCGTGGAGCCTGGAGCTTGGAGCCTCGTTTCACACAGCAACCTGTTAGTACTACAAGCTGCAAACAACTGGTATTCACAAAACCCGAAAACCCGCTCCATTATGAACACCGGTGAAGTGGTTGATCGACTTTATGGCGAATTGGATATCACAAAGAAGGACACCAAAGGGTATCTAAAGGCAATGTTCGAGATATGGGTCGAACAGCTGGAATCGGAGCGCAGCTTTACGATACCGGGGCTGGGTACGTTCGACACGCATACGCGCGAGTCGCACGTATCCTATAATCCATATTATCAATCCTATATGCAGATACCACCGAAAAGAGTGGCGAATTTTAAAGCCAGCCAGGACTTGAAATCGCTCATTGAAGGCGAATCTGCCGATGAAGGATAAACTGACATATGATCAGCTCACTGAATTAATTGCGGGTGAGCTGGAACTTTCGAACCGTTTTACGCGAAAGTTTATCAAGCAATTGGTTCGTGTGATCCGACAGGGGCTTGTCGAAGACGGTAAAGTGAATCTTTCGAACCTGGGAATATTCGAAACCAAAGAGGTGGAGGCCCGGGAGGGACGAGATCCCAAAACGGGTGAGCCCATTACCATTCCGGCCCACAAAAAAGTGGTATTCAAGCCGTACAAAAAAGTCCGCGAGCGCATCAATCAACCCTACATCGAATTGGAAGCCGAATTCGTAGATTCGACGGAAACCGAAGCCGAACCCGAATCAGAACAACAGACAGAAACAACAGCCCCCTCCCCTTCCTCTTTTTCGCCTTCAGGTGAATCAACCACAGAAAATACCTCTTCATCCTCAAAAAGAAGTATCCGGTCCGAATCCGCTAAACGCCTTCAATCTCCGGGAAGTCCCGGTTTTGAGTGGCTGAAACAACATAAAAGTCTCATCATTCGCATCGCCGGACTCACCACCCTGATTGCGGCTGTCGGATACTCGGGGTATAAATGGCTGAAGGAGGAATAAGTTGAATAGCTCCAAGTTCCAGGCTCCATGCTCCACGGGTATACGAGCTCGTATTCGTGATGTATATACACATCATTAACACTTGCTGGAATACACCTGTAGCTTGGAGCCTGGTGCCCTAACAACCAAAAACCTAATTTATGCCAAACAAAACGTCGCCTCTACACCAACAAAAATGCGAACCATGCAGTGGAGATACGCCCGTGCTGACCGGACCGCAGCTGCAGAATTTTTATGAGCGTATTGCTGATGATTGGGAACTGGTTGACGAACATCATCTGCACCGGGTGTACAAGTTTGATGATTTCAGAGAGGCCCTGGAGTTTACCTATCAGATTGGTGAGATGTCCGAGCAGGAAAATCACCATCCCAATATCGAACTCACCTGGGGCAAAGTTGAAGTAACCATTTACACCCATGCCATCGACGGTCTTTCCGAGAACGACTTCATCTGGGCCTCAAAGGCAGACACTATTTTTGACCAGGAGAAATTCAAGATTTAAAATTTAAGATTTTGATATACTAGTATTATGGGTGTAGCCCTGCAAGAAACAATTGCTTGAAGTTATTACAGTCTCTTCGTGTTAAAACCATTGCCGACAAACACTCCTTGATGGCATTCAGCTTTCATGACATAACATATTCAATTTAAAGGGGTGCCGAATCAACCGGACGGGCGGCGGTTCCGAAGCATAATAATTTTCTGGGTAGAGGGCTATTATACTCAATATCCGGTTAATAGCAATCAACGATTCATTACTCATCGATGAAGAAAAGTATACGAGCAAGGAACCGCCGCCCGTCCGGTTGATTCGGCACCCCTTTAAATTTCTTCTGCAGTTGGGATAATATTTTTTTAGTTTAACGTTATATCATGTGAGATGTCGGCAGTAAACGATGCATAATTGATGTTTGCCGACCAAAACGTATATTAATCGTCATATTATTTAAACCCATGAAAGCAACAGCAATAAATACCAAGCTTCGCCGCGTATTCAATGATGCACCTGCCCCTTCCTTTGTTTGTTGCTGTTGTTGTTGCAGCCTATAATACTTGCTGCGTCGATCTGATCTCTCACCTTACAGACGCACCACCCTTTAATCCTTATATCAGCCGGTAATTTATACCTGCTTTTCAGGGCAGATATTGTATTTGGCTGTCGTTTAATCCTAATCCTTGATTCAATGGCTCGTTCAACCATAACTCAAAAATCGCTGTTATCCCAGGTCGAACAACTCGGAAAGTACGTGGGCAGTACCCCGCTATACCCGATCCGCAAGCTGCATCAAAACGAGAAAGTACAGATTTTTGCCAAAGTTGAATGGCAGCAGTTCGGGGGAAGTGTTAAAGCCCGGCCGGCATATGGAATTATTCGAGATGCGATCCGAAATGGTAACTTGACCGGCACCGAGCATATGCTGGATGCTACCAGCGGCAACACAGGAATTGCCTATGCACACATGGCCGCGGCGCTCGATATACCGATCACACTCTGCCTGCCCGAAAACGCTTCCGAGGAGCGCAAAAAACGACTCAAGGCGCTGGGCGTGGAAATCTGCTTTACCTCGCGGACCGGCGGGACAGACGAAGCCCAGGAAAAAGCCCGTCAGCTTGTTTCCGAACAACCGGAAAAGTATTTCTATGCAGATCAATACGGCAATGAAAGTAATTGGAGAAGTCACTTTGAAACCACCGGTCCGGAAGTTATTCAGCAAACGAGCGGTGAATTAACCCATTTTGTCACGGGACTGGGTACAACGGGGACTTTTGTCGGTACCGGACAGCGTCTGCGATCCTACAATAAAGATATATCTCTCGTCGGGCTCCAGCCCGATATCGCCATGCATGGGTTAGAAGGATGGAAACATCTGGAAACGGCCGATATCCCCGAAATTTACGATCACGACCTGGCTGATGAATTACGACCTGTAAGTACGGAAAAGGCCTATGAATTCGTTAAGAAAGCAGCACGTGAAGAGGGATTGTTGTTGAGCCCTTCTTCGGCTGCAAACCTGGCGGGCGCTGTCGAATTGGCTGAAGAAATAGATGAGGGCGTGATCGTCACCGTTTTCCCCGACGACGCGTCCAAATATCGTGAGGTTATGGAGGATTTGTTTTAATCCATATTGAATCATAACGCTTATGTTCCGGCTGTTTACATTCAGCAAGAACTTCAAACCACATTGAAAACGAATTTATATGAGTTGGAAACTACATATTGATAAAGAGTCGCTCGAAAAGATGCACAATCATGCCGAGCAAGATTATCCCGACGAATGCTGCGGCTTTATGTATGGTTCGTTCGACGATGAAAACGTTCGGCAGGTGACCGTTATCCGTCCGGTGAGCAACGTCAAGCCGGGGGATAAAAGCGACCGTTTCCAGATCGATCCGCTGGACTATCGAAAAGCGGAACAGTTTGCCCTGCTGCAGGATCTGGATCTTGTGGGGGTGTACCACTCCCATCCCGATCACCCGGCCGAACCCTCCGAACATGATTTAAAGCAGGCAATGCCGGTATTTTCATACATCATTGTGAGTGTTCAGGACGGCGTAGCCACCGCAACACGATCCTGGCGTTTGGACGATGAAAAGGAATTTCAGGAAGAAAAAGTATTGGAAAAAATAGTTAACTCTTAACCCAAAGTAATACAGATAAATAAATCATGGCTAAGATTGTCATTCCGACCCCTTTACGTAAATTTACCGATCAACAGCGAGAGTATGAGGCAGACGCCTCTACTGTGAAAGAATCGCTCGATCAGCTAACCGAGGCATATCCCGATCTTGCGGAAAATCTACTCGACGATGACGGCAACATCCGCTCGTATGTCCGTATCTATATCGGCGACGACGAAATCGGCGATCTCGAGAATGGTGCAACGGAAGTAGACGAGGACACCGTCATAAGCATTGTACCTGCCATTGCCGGTGGATGAAGCGTTGCCGAAGGCAACGATATTCTGGCTCGTCAGATACGAGCCAGAATAGCCAGAGGCTCGAGGCTGGAAGCTCGAGGCATGTTACGAGCTAAGTACTTGTTGCTCAATAGAATATATCAGGCAGCCAATTTCGACATAGGTTTAATGCCTTCATTAATGATCCAGGATAAACCTCGAGCTTCGAGCCTCCAACCTCGAGCTCATTTTTTCGAGCAATGAATTTTAAAACCAATAATTAACCGTAATAACGCTGACCAACATGACCACAAGCAACAACGGTATTTTCGAAAAAAATGAACTCCCCCGTTATGCCAGGCACCTGACCATTCCCGAGTTCGGGATGGAATCCCAGAAGAAACTGAAGCAATCGAAGGTACTGGCTATCGGTACCGGCGGACTTGGGAGTCCCATGCTGCAATACCTGGCAGCCGCCGGGATCGGGACGATCGGCATTGTGGATTTTGACGTCGTCGAGGCAAGCAATCTGCAGCGACAGGTGCTTTTCGGGGAATCCGACGTGGGTAAATCGAAAGTTAAGGTTGCACGTGATAAGCTACACGACATCAATCCCCATATAGATATCGAAGTGCACAACACCCGGCTGAGCTCCGAAAATGCGATGGAGATACTCGAGGGATACGACGTGGTAGCTGACGGGACGGACAATTTCCCGACCCGCTACCTGGTGAACGATGCCGCGATATTTCTGGGGATTCCCAATGTATATGGATCGATATTCCAGTTTGAGGGACAAGTTTCCGTCTTCAACTATACTGACGAAGAAGGCAATACCGGTCCCAATTACCGCGACCTCTTCCCTACTCCGCCACCCCCGGGGCTCGTCCCCAATTGTGCCGAAGCCGGAGTTTTGGGCGTATTGCCGGGCATCATCGGCAGCCTGCAGGCCAACGAAGTAATCAAAGTATTGACCGGCATTGGCAAACCGCTTTCCGGCCGGCTATTCCTCTTCGACGCCCTGACCTTTGAAACCCGTACTGTGAACGTCAACAAAAACTCGAAAAACCCGGTTACGGGCAATAATCCAACTATCACCGAATTGATTGATTACCAGGAATACTGCGGTGTCCCGGGCGAGGAAGAGGAAGAAGAGTCGGCGGAGGTGACCGCGTGATGGGCGTAGGCGGAGTCACGGATCGAACGCGGACGATCGCGGCCGACGCGGGTGATCCCCGATGAGCGAGGGGACGCTGTA
>CAJXOW010000018.1 GCA_913057825.1 uncultured Balneolaceae bacterium
TTAATCGACAAACTCGTGGCAAATAACAACATCGATCCAAAGCGAATCTATATCGTCGGATTCTCGATGGGGGGATCGGGAGTCTGGCAAGCGATAGCGGCAAGGCCCAATTTTTTTGCCGCGGCAATACCGGCGGCCGGCGGGGTGTTATTTCCCTGGCAGTGGAACAAGGATCTTTTGTCGGTTCCCGTCTGGGCCTTTCAGGGATCCAGCGACAGTATCACCGTACCGGCCAGACATCGGACTTCTTTCGAATATGCAAAGGAGCATGATGGGGATATGAAGTACACCGAGTTTAAGGGTGCTGGTCACGGAATCCTCCAATACGTTTTCACACCCTCGGGTGAAATTCAGTATGATGGAGAGTACCAAACCCTCCTTTCCAGTGATGCCTGCGATAAAGAGAAGAATGTCTGGAAGTGGATGTTTAAACAACAGCTAAGCAATGCAGTTCCAATCCATGAACCTGAACATTCGCCAAGTCAATTTGCCCTGAGGCAGAACTATCCAAATCCTTTCAATCCGACGACGAAAATTGAATTCAGCCTCCCGCAGGCGAGCCATGTTAAACTTACCGTCTATGACAGGTTGGGGCGACCTGTGGCCACACTGGTCGATGGAGAACGGCAATTAGGGAACCATTCTGTAACCTTTGATGCCAGCTCTTTGTCGAGCGGGGTGTATATTTACCGGATTAAGGCTGAGGCATATAAAACCTCCAGGAAGATGTTATTGGTCAAATAGTCTCATATGATCACATGAATAGGTAACGTGTTGGTATCCAAGTTGTCTATCAAATTCAAATTATGTTGACCGAAGAGTGGAAAGTATACGGAGTATGTTCTTACTCAAAATATATAATTAGATAAAAAGGTCGGCCAGGTTCCATTAATAATTCTGTAATGCATTTAAGTATAGGAGCAAGCATATTTAATAAAAAAATAAATCCAAAATGGGGTTACTATAGATGATACCAACACCGATTGCAAATACTTCAAAAGCATTAATAGCTGGATCACCACAATAAGTGATCAAGAGCGCTGCTGGTCCGTCCATTTTTAATTGCGTTCGTGTGAATTAATAACTTTTAATTTCTCTAAATAGTTGTTGATGTCTTTGATAATGTAATCCCTTTCATTTTTATCATCGGACTTTTCTAAAGCTTTAAGTGCAGATCTTATATTTGAAACCAACTGCTTTTCCTGTTTTGTCTGTATATCTGATTCATCCATTATTTAGTAGGTTAATTAGAATATGGGTTGCTAAACTAACATGTAAATTGACAGTTGTTAAAATAAAGAGGTAAATTAAACTTTCATTGATAAAGGGCAACCCCGGTTTATATAAGAATTTGATCTGGTAACTCCTGACAATTATTTCTGATGAGCTTTCTTACGCTATTGATATCCTTTTCGGCCTTATTCACGCCACCCGATTCAACCGGGATTGACTCGGTGATGATATATGATGCGATCAGAGATATCTATCGATTAGAGACAAAAGGATTCAGCCAGTCGCGGAAGATGCTGTTGGTGAAGTAGTATTTATATACTCATGAAATTTTAATTGGTCTCTCGTTGTTTGGTTTTATGAATATTATTTTTCAAGAGCTACGAGGATTAAGCATTTTGGGATTGTGAATAATCATGACCTGAAAAGTTTTTTTTATCTCCTAAATAATCATGTGATTTTTCAAATCCTTCAATAAAGCTAATCTAACAGGAGGTGGGCTTATGAGTGCTGATTTTGGGGTAGCGGCCCTGGCGGGACTGGGTGGAGTAGTCGTGATGACAGTCCTTATGTACATCATGGTGGCATTCGGGTTCCGGGTAGACATTCCCTATTTAATCGGTACCCGCTATGTGAATCCCGATCGCTCAGGGATGGTCTATTTTATAGGATTTCTTCTTCATCTTATGATCGGTATTCTGTGGGGCTTTATTTATACTCTTCTAATGATCGGCATGGTGGAATCTCCCAACCTGATGCTCGGGTTCCTGTTTGGGACCGCCCATGGAATCTTTGTCGGGGTGCTTATCAGTACGTTTGCCGACAGACACCCGCATGTCGGACAGGACAAAGCCATCCCGGATCCTGGGATGTTCGGTAACCGGTGGGGGATAAGCGTTCCCTTCATGATCATTTTGCTGCACATTGTTTACGGGCTGACCATGACCTATCTATACAACATGCTGTACCATCCTGAGCTCATGCCTGCCATGTAGATGTGAGGTCGACTTCCATTCTTGATTCCCTGCAAAGTGCTCAAAGCGATGCATCAACCGTGCTAGCGTGACTATCCCACGAAGTGACACTTGGACTAATGGGTTGCTGTAATGGCGATATCCAGGTTATTTTAATTCTTTCTGGACCACTTTTTTCACTTGATGGCCTGCCAATGAGTAATTTTTGAGTTCTATTTCTGCCTGTTCCAGGCAACGTTTCAGGTTAGGCGTAGCTTTTAGGTCAAACGGGATGACGGTACCCATGGAGATACTAACTCCTTTTCTACACCCCAGCATGGACGAGTCCAATTTGCCCGCCAGCCGGTTGACTTTTTTATCGTATCCAGCTGCGAAATAAAGCCACATTTCAACACCGGGAGAGTTAAATTCCTTTACATATTGATCTAGCTCCACCTTATCCATCTTTTTCATACCAACAAGCAACTTGTACTTCAACAGCTCAAGGTCTTTTTCGGTCGAGTCCATTTTGGCCAATATCGACTTGGCTTTTTCGATTTGATCATTAAAAATCACAAATCGGACATAAAACAGGGAATCCTGTCGGGTATTCGGCTCGTAGGATTGCAGTACCTGACCGGGTTTGTCCAGGGCCAGCAGGGCCAAACGGTCTAAAAAATGATAAGAATTGGATAATGGATCTTGCTGCAACTTATATTTATTTAACCGGTGGTTGAGCTCGGCATAGCCTGTTGCACTTAAACCGGTCGTGGCCCACCCCGGTGCTCCGTGCACGTAATACTGCGCGGCTTCCGGACTGTTGTTGATTTTACGAGCTATTTCTGGAATATCTTCCCAATTATTGGAAAAATAGGCTTTACTAAACCTATAAAAGAGGCGTGCTCCTTTATAAGTGGTATGCCGGATGGCCTTGCGATAATTTTCATGAAACCGTTCAAAGGCCTGCTCAGCACTAATAGAGTCTCCGGGAGGGGGTGATATATCGTCAAAGATTAAATGAGTTAAAGCATCAGTTCGCAAATGATAGGCATCGGCAAAGGTGGAATCCAAACGGATCGCTTTGTCAAACAATTTATTCGCCTTCCAAATGCCGTTCAATCCCTCTGAATGACTTTTATTGAGAAGCTGCTTCCCTTTGAGCATGGCCTCATAGGCTTTTACATTTTGGGTGCCATAGTTAAACATGCGCTTCCGCTGCTTCTCGTCGAGGTATATATCCAGCGCATCAACAATATTGGTCGCAATCTTTTGCTGGACATTGAAGATGGAGTCAACGGATTGGCTGTAGTTTTTACTCCACAGGTGATCACCTTCTTCGGCGTGGACAAGCTGAACGGAGATGCGGAAACGATCTCCAAATCGGCGGACCGATCCCTCCACAATATGCTCAACCTGCAGAGAATCGGCAATTAGGCGGACCGGTATGTTCTTGTCTTTAAAGGCAAAGGAGGATGTGCGGGCCGGCACCCTCAGACCGTCAATTCGGGCAAGACTGGTCAGGATCTCCTCGGTTAGTCCGTCAGCAAACCACTGTTGATTCTTGTCCGGTGAAAAATCCTGAAAGGGAAGAACAGCGACAGATTGTTTATGCTTCGATTCCGTCGATGGGGCAGACTCCCGGCCTGTTGCAGGCTGGTTGCCGCCGAATCCGCTGTACCACCAGAGGCCCAAGGCGGCCAGGCATACCAAAGCCAGTCCGGCCGCTATGGCCGCTTTAGATTGGAAGCCGGACTTTTTTAGCTCCTCCGGATCTTCAGACCGATCCTCCGTGGAGGACTTCGCCGTTTGATCTTTGTCGACGGTGGACGATGAAGGGGGGATGTTCCGTGCGGCTTCATCCAGCCCGCTGGTCAACTCCCGCATTACGTTCTCTTTACTATTTCCGAGTTCATCGTGCAACTTCCGGGCAAAATCCTGTCCCACCTCCAAGGCCTCGGTTTTCCGGTCAGCTGCCGTAAGGGCCACCATGAGTCGTCTGACCACTTCGGTATCGAATGGCGATTCATGATGAGATTCCAGCCACCATTGGACGGCCTCTTCCAGATTCCCCCCGCGTTCGGCTTCTTCCGCGCGCGATTGCAGTAGATCCAGGTATTTCCGATGTAATTCCTTTCGCTTCAGGTCCAACCATTGTTCGAACTCGACGGAAGCATCGGGAACATGCAACCCTTCGAGCAGGTCGCCACGATAGTGATCCAGCGCTTTTTCATGATTCTTTTTGTCGATCGTTTCTTCGAAGGCATGAACATCACACCAGAGCCGTCCCACCTTGATTTCTTCATTCCCCCGATTCACCACAATATCGTCGCCCAGGGCATCCCGCATTTGATATATGATATTGCTGAGGGCATTGCGTGCATTTTTTTGAGAGCTTTCCGGCCAGAACAGGGGCAGCAGGGTGTCGCGACGTTTGAAATCATCGGGACGTTCCAGGGTCAGATAAGATAGCAGGGCTAAACGCTTGGAGCCCGACAGAAATGAATTTTTCAACCTCCCCGCTTCATCCCGCAGTTCGGGGGCCCCCAGTATATAAAGTTCAATCATGGTTTATCCTATCCCATTAATTAGCGCTCTCAAGACCCTTAGATTTAAATCTAATGATTCTCTAAGAACTAGCAAAGAAAGGTTTTTAATATGCATACCTGAGGAAGTTCAGTTTCCTGTATTCAGGGCTATCAACTATCCGGGTCTCTGGGTATTTAACCTTATGGCTGTAACTGCTGACTCAAAATAAAAATGGGGAAGTGATAAAACTGTATCCTGTAAGTGCTACCGCGGGTGGAATTCTTTACCCCAAATAAGACAGCTTCAATAAAATAGATAATTACAAATGCATACTTTAGCCAGATGTGACTTTCAAATTACATTTCTACTTGTTTGCACAAGTTTAATCATTCTTGGCTGCAATGAATCCAATCCCGCAAACGCTGACTCGAATGATGAGAAAACAGTTTCATACAAACCATATGTGGGCCAGTGGGAAGGGAAAGGCCCCTATCATATTAAAGATAATCCCTGGGATGCCGACTCCATATACGTTACGAATTTTGAAGTAACCAATGCCAGCGCTGCGGTCGGTGATTCCGTGGGATATTTCAAACTCAATAATAAAGTCGAATATTGTTGGGGAGCCATATTCGCCGATGAGCAACAAGGAGGAAAGAAAGTTGTTGATTTCAGTGAGGCCAGACACGATAGCTGCGGGGGTGGCAGGGGTGAATTTTTCCTGTCCTATCATACAAATGAAGCAAACGAAAAGGTTCTTAAGATAGAAGCGAATCCTTCAGGAGAAATAGCCGATCAGGATCCATGGTATTCCGCAACCTTGCACGCCAAATAAAAATAATGTGCTTAATTTTCATAAGTAATTGATTTGCCGCATTCGCCAACATTAAAAAAGTATGGACCGTCTAATATTCCGGAATACTGGTGACAGGCTGCGGTCTTAAAATGGGCAGGCCGGGGAAGAAGTCGGCGAAGGCGAACCAGTAGCCGTTGTAGGACTGGGTGGATCGGAGCTGCTGACCTTTTTTCGGACCCGACACAGCCTCTCCGAATATATTCCATTCGCTGCCGGACTCGTCTTTCAGGACCACGGGATATTCTCCCCTGACGGCGCTGAAAGTAAGTGTGTTGCCATCGATGGTGCGGTAGTAGGATTCGACGATATTATCCCTGTTGCTGCCAAATATCACGATTTTCTTTCCTTCAATTTCAGTGTTCGATACGGTAAGTTCCGATCCGAACTCTTTGATGGGATAGGCTACGTATGAGCTGTCGATTTCGATCCCGTGTACCCGTTCTTTATTGGGCAAACGGTCGTCTTTGTTTCCCACCGGAAACAGCAGGAAATCATCGTCTGTTTTATAATCTCCATATGGGTACCGGTTGTAATCTCGTGAATACCCGGTCTGCAGGCTGAGGACTTTAGATGAAGGATAACTGTTAAGCCAGGTCGACCATTTGGCTTCGACAATATTGAACGTCTCCACATTAAAGCCTTTGTTCTCACCATGGACGCTGAGGTTTAACATCTGGGACCATTCACTGTCGGTTTGCCGATCATAGGGGATAAGATTATTCTTGTAGAGTAAACCGGATACGCCAAACTCGGTTACCTCTCCATTTATTACACGATTCCAGGCAATAGCCGTACCGGTCAGCGGACAATAAGTGACGCATACCGGGGTGTTGAGCAGCTGATCATTAACGATTTCGTGATAATCCAGAATTTTATGAGGATAAGCCCGAACTTCGTCTCCGATTTTAATACCGATAACCAGGTCACTTGGATCCAGGTGGCCGATATTGGTGGCTAACGTGAAATTCGGATCATCGATCGAGGGAATCCCGTCCTTTCCGGGTCCGCCGTCTACGATGTCGCTCCTGGGAATCAGCCACTCAGCATCGGCAGAACTTCCGGGTTCGTTGCCGGTGTCGGTAGAGTCGGATCGGGTAGTATCCGTTACGGGAGGATCCCCTTTGTCGTCCCGGTTGTCTGAAGTATTGATGACGCTGTCCGAGTCACAGTGAACAAGGAGCAGCAGAAACAGGAAGCCGGTTACTATGAGCGAAATTGGTTTCTTCATGATAATGGGGGTTCTGGGACTTTGATAGCAAATGTTCCCTACATACATATGGTGATATCTGGATTGGTTATTTGCCTGAGTAATGCCTGAATTGACCTGCTTCTTTAATAAAGATGAGTTTAAATGGGAATTTCTTACTTGAAAACAGCATTTGTCCTCCCCCTTACCCCCTCCAGAGGGGGAATGTAAGGCAACCGAAGTAAAAAAACGTTCCCCCTTCGGAGGGGGAAAGGGGGAGGACTCTATATGCAAAATTAATTCAACAAGGCTTTCCCCTTATTAACCAGAAAGGGGGAGGACGCTATAGCAAAATCAGTCAAAACGATCCCTTTGAAAAGTAATAAAGATGAAAGGGGGGGATATAAGAATTAGTCAGCCAAAAACCTCCAGACCGCCTTTTTCCCGGCAGTGAAGAAATGTGAAAAGATGAACAAAAGTCAGCAGTAAGTAATAACAGCTGGAATCAAGAAGTAATTTTTTTGTCTCCAATCTCATCTATACTACAGGAAGTCATAGCACTGCAGAACAATCCAATTTCCGAAAATTACCTTAAAATTATCTGTCAAAAATTTACAGCAAAATCTCCCTTATGATTCCCCAGATGATAAAATACGCGGACAGCGACTCCATGCTAATAGCAGTAATCTTATGGGGCATAACATTCGGCAGTCTTTTTCTGCTCGCTTCAAGTCCAGTACATGCACAGACTAAAAACGGTTTTGATTTGAGCAACGCTTCGATTCCGGCCGAAGAAATACAATCCGGCGGACCGCCGAGAGATGGCATTCCCGCCCTGGATCAACCGGCATTCAAGAACGTGGAAGAGGTTAATTGGCTGGATGGAAAGGACAGGATATTGGGTATCACGCGCAACGGGGTCTCCAAAGCCTACCCCATTCGAATATTAAACTGGCATGAGATCGTCAATGACCAATTTAAAGATGAGCACATCCTGGTCACCTATTGTCCGCTGTGTCGTTCGGGGATGGCTTTTATCTCGACCGTCGACGGTAAAACCCTGGATTTCGGCGTATCGGGACTGCTGTATAACAGCGATGTATTGATGTATGACCGGCAGACCGAATCGCTCTGGTCACAGTTAATGGCCAAGGCGGTCAGCGGTCCGATGCAGGGAATCCGGCTCGATCAGATTGCCATCTCACATACCACCTGGCAAGACTGGCAATCCAATCATCCGGAAACCAAAGTGTTGAGTCGTAATACCGGCTATGACCGCAATTATAATCGTGATCCCTATTCGGGTTATGATAAAAATAATCAGGTATATTTTCCGGTGAGCAACGAGGACGATACTTATCACCGCAAGGCCCTGGTAATGGGAGTGGTGCAGGATGATTTCAAAAAGGCTTATCCATTCCCTGAATTGAAGGAACATAAGGTTTCGTTTAAAGACCAATTAAATGATCAAATGGTAACGGTGTATTATGACGCGAAAAACAACACGGGAAAAATTATAACTGAGGAAGGTGAGGAGGTCCCAACGGTCATAACCTATTGGTTCGCATGGTCGGCCTTCTACCCGGATAGCAAGATTTTTAAGGCAGAATAGAAGCCCTTGTTGAAGAACGGGGCGGCGGTTCCGAAGCATAATAATTTTCTGGGTATCAAGCGGCAATGACTATAAACGGAATTATGTTATTGAATCATTCACTGCTAACAAACGAAGAAAAGTATACGAGCAAGGAACCGCCGCCCCGTTCTTCAACAAGGGCTGGAAATAGATCTCGAGACTTATGGCGGACTCTTCTGCAAGACTTTATAATAAGGTAGCTTTATCGCGATAGGAAAAAGTCTGCAGGGAGTTCGTCTCCTATTTTTTTATAATGTTGCCATTCAGAAAACTCACCTTCCGTTATAAATATCTGCGGGCCCAACTGGCTGTGACATCGCCGACGTAGGTGGAGTCTTTGGAGTTCATCAAAAGATGATCCGCATTATCAAGCGATACAAAACTTTTGGGATGTTTGGCCAGTTTGAAAATATGGGCGGCATTGTCAATTCCCACCGTTTGATCGACGGGAGAGTGAAAGATTATCAATGCGCGCTGAAGATTCCTTATCCGCTCGTCCATCCGGGCTTCCTCGAGATCATCCAGGAATTGTTTTTTGATTGTGAATGTGCGACCGGCCAATGTAACATGGGCATAACCCTGTTCATCAATGACCTCTTTTTTATCTTCAAATAATTTGGTCACATGCGACGGATTGCAGGGAGCACCGATCGTTGTTACCGCCTGGACCGAATCCAATGCGCCTGCCGCCTGTAGCACGGCTGCTCCGCCCAGCGAGTGACCGATGAGCAGGCGGGGTGCCCGGTATTCGTCGGACATAAATTGGGCGGCTGCAACTAGATCATCAATGTTCGAAGAGAAGTTGGTATCGGCAAAATCGCCCTCGCTTTCGCCCAGCCCGGTAAAGTCAAAACGCAAGACCCCGATGCCATTGCGGGTCAGTGCCCGGTTGATGTTTCCGACGGCCCGAAGATTTTTATTGCAGGTAAAACAGTGGGCAAACAGGGCGTAAGCCTTGGGGTCACGGTCTTCCGGGGTGTCGAGGCGTGCTTTCAGTGAATAGTCCTGACTTCCTTTGAAGGATAGATTTTCAGATTGCATATGAAGGTTTCCTAAAATGTAATAACGTCGTATCCGTCCACGATCAGGTTGCGGAGGCTTGGATGATCGTCATATTCGGCAAGGAGTTCAACGTCTGTTTTTCGTATTTCGTTGATTACGCCGAATGCTTTGGCACAAAATTTACAGGCTCCGTCAATATGATCTTCCACCGCTTTATAGAGGCCGTGTGCGTCATGATCTTCGTCGGACAATTCGACGACCCATTTGGTTCCGGCGCCGTCGAAGATAATGCGTACATCATCGTCATTTTCAGCCAGTTCCTTGGCGGTTTCAAGTGCATTCACCACGCGACCGAGGTCGCCGTGGGATTCGGTGTCTGCGAGTACAACAATTCCTACTTTATTCATGGTTCATAATGGTTTAAAATGATGGTTTATTTGTGTTCAAGAAATGTAAATCATTGGAATTTTTTAACGACTACTGTATCCGTCATCATGACTTCATAAGGGATGCAATGATAAGTGCAAGTGCCGGGGATATTAACCGGGTACTCGTAGAGTCAGTCCGTTCGTGATTCCTCCTAAGCTTATTAGAAGTGATGTCTGGAAAAAATCTTACGAACTTTCGCTGGCCCGTATTTCACTTCGTGGGTAACGCTTCGCTCTGAGCACTTCGTGGGTAACGCTTCGCTCTGAGCACTTCGTGGGTGACGCTCCGCTCTGAGCGCTAACACGGGTAACGCTTCGTCCGGTGCACTTCGTGGGAATCGCTTCGCTCTGTGCTCACAAAAAAAATTTTTGAATTGTCATATTGCTTTAATGCCGGGTAGTATTTACCCACTTTTGGTTGTCATAGACCTGGAATCACGAATATTTTACTCATTATTAGTAAAATTTAACATTACATGCTTGTTTGCTAATCAAAAGGGGAGTAAATTTATTTCGTCTGTGAGGGTAAGTGGGGGCTGAAAGGATTCCAAAGCCGTAACAACATGAGTGCGGGGTACTATATACCAGACACACTATATGTTGTGCGATATGGTTTTGGTTTAGTAGAGCCGTTTACGCCTGCCTTCAGTAGACAAACCATAGAAGTAGGCTCTATGGTATTACTATAAAATCAACATAGATATCCAAAAACATGAAAAACTTTACCATGAAAGCAGTGGTAGCTTCAGCGCTTGTTATGTTCATGGCTATTCCATTTGCATCACTTCGAGCGCAGGATGGTTTATCCGCCGGTTTACGGGTGGGTACGACCGGATTCGGGTTGGAGGCTTCGACTTCCATTCACCAGAAACTTAATGTCAGATTAGGAGGGAGCTTTTACTCGCAGTCTATAAACGGTGATATGGAGGAGGGAGATGTGGGAATCGATTATAATGCGGATATGAGTATGATATCTATTCCGGCACTGGTCGATTACTATCCGGCGAATCGTGGTTTTAGACTAACCGGTGGTTTCCACTACCACAACCTTTCCATCAGTGGAGGGGCCGTACCGAATGAAAATTATACGATGAATAATAAAACATTTACCCCGCAGAAACTTGGATCGTTGAGTGCAAATATCGACTATGGATCAGCTATATCTCCCTACCTGGGATTGGGTTTTGGCAACTCCCTGGCACCCGGTAGTAAAATAAAGTTATCGCTTGACCTGGGCGCTATGTACATCAGCTCCACGAAAGTGTCGATGGACGGCACCGGCATGATTGCTCCGACGGCGGACCAGGCCCCTGATTTCGAAGAGGGATTAAGTGAATTCAAATTCTTCCCGGTATTTAACCTGGGCTTGAGCTACCGTATCACTGATAAAAGTCTATAACCTCAAGTTTGACTTAACTAACTAACAACTACTTCAATGAAAGCAATAAAAACAAAATTTCTTAAAAGCATACTGGCTGTGGCGAGCGTATCTATCCTGTTCGTGGCGATTGGATGTGACGTTTCAAAACTGCAGGATGCAGCCGATGATTTTGGCGTGGTTATTGGTCTGGATGATATTGAAACGGTCCCGACCGTTATTGTAACGGATGCCAAAACAGGTGAACTGGTAAGTTCGGATATTACGGTTTACTACCGGGGACCCAACGGGGGAGATGTGATCGATATATACAGTGATCCCATTGTCAGCCAGACGATATCCGGTGGAGCCTTTAATTTCGGAATAACCAATGATCTGAAACCTTCAGAAAATTCACCCGTGCGAATTCAATTGAATTTGACGGCTGACGGTTATGTATCTCGATCGACCACGATTGATGTAACCAAGGAAGGAAGCAGTGAATATTTAGTCTCGATGGTTCGAGTCGGGGATCCCCCTGCTTCAGTTTCAACCACGGTCAATGAAACGGGCGAGGCAGACGGAACCGGAATGGTGAAAAGCGAGATTAAAATTGAGTCAAAGAACAATCAAAATCAGGATTCCGCCGGTGTAGAGGTTACGATTCCGCAAGGGGTCGTGTTAACGGATGCATCCGGTCAACCACTGACGGGAAGACTGCGAACGGAGTTGACCAATTATGATCCGACCGATCTTGAAGCGATGCAATCTTTCCCATATCAAGCTGACGATGATGCGGTTGACGGCAAGATTGTTACAGGGATGAGCACGTTCCAGGTTACGGATGAAAATGGCAGGGTAGCTACCGGCGTGCAAACCAACACGCAGAACAAGCAACTGGCTTCCAGCCATGAATTTCAGTTCACCTTCCGAATGCATCCCCACTATCAGGTACAGGAAGGCGACCTGGTTTCTTTCTACGCGTACCGGATCGTGTCCTGGCAACCGTTTGCATACAGCTGGAAACGATATGATGATATCGAGGTGAAAGATCTTGGGAATGGAAGTCTCGGAATTCAGTTTTCTGTTACCGATTATCCAACGGGCCTCAGTGTTTTCAGGATCGTTCGAAAAGGTGAAATGCAGCCCGCTACGATCAATGTTGACAGAAATGGACATACCGGCTATATATATGGCGTTGTATATGCACCGGGTTCCTATTTTTGGTACAGGATTCCCAGTGATGAGAGTTCCTACACTATTCCGGAAGTTCCGGGCATCAATTATCGTGTTTATGTTTATTCGCCGGATTTTGCATATCAGAGAAACTGGATTTTTCACACGCAGGGAGATGCTAATTTAACCCTTCCGGCTCCTCCTCCCATGGTGGATGCTACGGTGAACGTTCAACTTGTATGCCAGGATGCCAGCGAAGAGATCCGATTGACCAATATACCTGCTGCTTCAGTAATATATATTACTAGATATAGTAGATATTGGAAATTGGCGAGAGATCTGAAATGGAACTATGACGAAGACGAACAGGTCTTGACGAGCGGCAGTTTTAACGTTGAAGGAGTTCCCTTGAATGAGTCCACGTATTTCCTCGTTCTCTATGATGGGAAATACTATGGCAGAAACGTGCGAATAAATGGTCAAAATGTTAACTATAATGAAACGATCAAAGACGACATTTGCAGTTAATGGGTAGTGTATGCAGTGGTTAGCAGCCTTTATTATAGATAAGGTGTTTATCTAGAAGGGGATATCTTCTGGCTAAACAAAGAGACCCGCACGATCTTTTGAAGATTGTGCGGGTTTTTTATTGATATCAGTCGCTGCTTATCTATTTACAGATGAAAAAGTTTAAAAACTCAACTTATGACCGATAATGCAGCAAATTGGATTAAATATGAATCAATGTGCTTGTGAAACCTCGATAAATCTACTTCAAAACAGTCTGGTATATTTTTTTACCTGTATAATCCCAGAAAGTGAGGGTGCGCAACTGATCTTTGTAGAAGGCTATTTCGGCAAAACCCCGTGTGTTTTTTCCATATTGCAAAGGAGGTTTGTGTTTGACATAGCGCGCATCCGATCCCGCTCCGCTGATGATAAAATGTTGTCTGGTCGTGGAGTCGCGCTGGATGGGTATATACTGCAAATTGTGTTCATGTCCCGATGCATAGATGAGCCCGGGATGATGATCCATGGCGGTTAGCAGGGCGTTTTTGTAGGTCTGATAGGTACGGTGGGCTATATCCTGGGGCAGTCCCCATATTTTTCGGTAGAGGACATAAAGGCTTCCAAAAACGGGAGGGAGTAAATGGGCACTCAGTCTGAATTTACTACCGTGTCGTGCGGTGGAAAAGACGGGATGATGTCCAATGAGGACCGTTCGTTGATCGTTGGTCCGGTCAATCATCTCCGATAATTGCCTGGTAAAGATCTTTTTTTGACGTTCTTCATGATCAGCAGTTTGAGCGTATGGCTTTCGGTGCGGGTGCAGCCACCACTGGGAATCGAGAGCGATCAACTGGATCGTTATGGAAGAATCCGAGTCCGAGCGTGGGATGGTGATCGGGAGGTTGACCGGACCCGGCCGGCCGCTGTCGGGTACGAACGTATTCCCCCTTTGAAGTTTTGACTCAATATACTGCTCCTGGCGAATGACTTGTTCCCACCCTTTACGTCCGCTTGATTTCCAGTCATGATTGCCGGAGATAAAGTAAACCTTGCCGGCATAATCCTGAAGGATTTTCAGCTGGGCATCCAGGGTTTTTTTACACCGTTTGAACCGGGATGAAGAGGGGGGCGGAAGGCCTTTGGGATAGCAGTTATCGCCCAGATAGACGAGGGCACTGCTGGAGTCAGCTTGATGGATATGCTGCTGAAGCGTTTTCAGGGTCAGGGAAAGCGGATCCCGGGAAGCATATCCGGCGTCGCCTACCAGGTAGAGCGAAAATATTTTTTCGGATGGGCCCAGGGCATGAGCGAGTGCGTTTTTGTCGGGTGCAGGATGTTCGATCCGGTTGCCTGATGCGCATCCTAGCAGGGTAATTGAAAGTATAAATAGTTGCCACGCTCTCATACGATATGATGTTACCAGGGAAATTTACTCCAGGGCACACGCAGGAGGATGAGCACCAGTCCCAGTCCGAAAAACAGCCAATGACTGAAGAACTGCTTGCGGCTATCGTCCGATTTCTTGCCCCGAACGTATCCGATGGTAATTAACACTACGGCAATGATCATGGTTAACGGGTGTTCCAGAATATAAAGCCTTGAAGTGGCATCCGCCATTGCTTCGCCGCTGAAATTGGATAGGCCTTTGGGGGATATGAAATACAAGATCAGGCCGATCAGAAACTGCAGATGCGTGGTAATCAAAGCCGGGAGGGCCAATTTTCGATCTTTTTCTTCAAATCGCCGCCACTTAAGATATCCCATAAGTCCGTTGGCGATTCCGATAAGCAGACTAACTAATACCAGGTAAGCTAAAAATGAATGCAGGTGTTGGAGACCGGTATACATATTGGATAGTTAAATGTTGATTTAGCTAAAGGGTGATTGAGGGGAAATATCGATAACAACTTATTAAAGTACAAAATGAAAGTTTTCCTGACGTGTCGCGAGTCATTTTTCTGAAAAGTTGCGCTGGTTCCAGAGGTACAAGGGGGTTCCCAGGGCTAGTATTCCGATCCCGAACAGGGCCCCAATCCCGGTGAAAGCCAAGCTGGAATAGAGCAGATAACTGCAAGCCAAGACAAATAAGATGGGGGTCAACGGGTAAAATGGAACCAGGTAGGGATAATCGGATAGATCATTTCGGCTGCGGAAAATGAAAAGAGAAATGGTGGTCAAAAGAATAAAAAACCAGAACACCGGGGCGGTGTAGTCTACCATGGTGCTGACTGCATCGTCCGACAACGCTCCCAGCAGGATGAGTAACATGACGATAGCACCCTGTGCCAACAGCGCATTTCGCGGGGTATCACGCTTTTGGTTCCAGATGCCAAGCTTTTTCAGTAAAGGGTAGTCACGTCCCATGGCATAGTTGGTCCGGGCTCCCGTAATAATGGTTGCATTGGTAGTGGACAAAGCAGATACGATAACGATCAAGGAGATTATGACCCCACCCCGATCCCCTATCATGCTTTCCATTAAATTAACCCCGATGGCGTCGGCCGATCGAAGCGTCTCCATGCCCAGAATTTGCAGGTAGGCCAGGTTTACCAATACATAGACAATCGTGATAATAGCCAGGCCCGATATTAAAACGCGGAGCATGTTCTCCCGTGCATCTTTTAATTCGGCCGATAAATAAACTGCCTCGTTCCATCCCCCATAGGTCAATAATACAAATATCATGGCCATGCCTGTCGTGCCTTCGGTACTTAAAAGGCTTCCGCTGGAGTCGACCGATCCGAAGGGCATAAATAAGCTGGTAATCCCGATTGTCAAAAGAGTAAACACTACTATTCCCGTAATAACGTTTTGGGTGTTTTTGGAAGGACGGGTACCCCAGATGTTCAATCCGGTAAGCAAGAGAACAGATACCGCTGCATAGATCGAGGTGCTGTAGGGTCCCAGGTCAACTAAGCGGCTGGCATAGTCACCCAGTATCAAAGCGGCAAGGGCAATCGATCCCGTCTGTATTACCGTCATGCGTCCCCAGGAGAAAAGAAATCCGATCGTGGAGCCGTAGGCTTTGCGTAATAAGTAATATTCACCCCCGGCATCGGGCTTCAGCGATGCCAACTCGGCATAACAGAGGGCCCCCACCATCGAAATGAGTCCGCCGGCCACCCAGAATCCCAGGAATTGCGTCCCCGTGGAGGCATTTTGGGCTACCAGGGGAGGCAGTCGGAAAATGCCGATACCGATGACGATTCCAATGATGACTGCAACGACGTTCAAATTCGATAAAATTGGACGGGGAGAACCGCCATCGTGTCTATCCCACATAAGTAATAATTAAAACTGAAAAATCTTTGTTCATAACGGTTGCGCGTAATTCACGGCAGAGCGGGCGGCGGTTCCTTGCTTGGAAACTTTTCTCGTCTCGTAGCAGCTAAATCGTTGTTAAACTTTTCAACTTTTTGTCTGTTTATTGCTTTTGTCCCGAAAATTTTAATGCTGCGGAACCGCCGCCCGCTCTGCCGTGAATTACTATCTTTAACGGTTAATGCCGGTGGTATTGTTGCTTTTTTTAATGACTTATAAAATGATGAACCTTGTTGTTGCCATTTAGAGGTTTTAGGTATTAAATGTCATTTCGAACCGTTCGACAATGGTGTTGAATGATGATTATAATAGAAATAAAGGTTTTGAATGCAAATCACCAATTGTAAATCAGCGAAAGGCGGGGGGCGGCGGACGGGCGGTTCCGAAGCATTAAAATTTTCTGGGTATAAAGCAGAAATAACTGTATTCATATATATGGCAATCAACCATGCATTGCTAATCAACGAAGAAAAGTTTCCGAGCAAGGAACCGCCCGTCCGCCGGCCCCGCCTTTCGCTTCAAATTAAACCGAAAAACTTATGAATGATACGATATTGGAGATTCTGCCGGGTAAAAGTGCGCATGTCACTTTTGAACAGGCCGTCGAAGGGACCGACATGAAAGTGATTAATGAACAAGTGGAAGGTATTAATCATTCGCTGTGGGACTTGGTGGAACATATTCGACGCGCACAGAAAGATATCCTGGAGTTTATCGAGGATGAGGAGTATGAAAAACCGAGCTGGCCGGACGATTACTGGCCGCAGGAGGACGGTAATCGCGATAAATGGTATGACAGCATTCGACGTTTCCAGGCCGACCGACGGGCCCTGATCGATCTCACCTACTCGGTTGATCTAACTGAGGAAATTCCTCACCAGCCCGGATATACGTATCTGCGAGAGGTATTGCTGGTGGCACAGCACAGCTCCTATCATATTGGACAAATCGTCTCACTTCGCAGGGTATTGAACGATTGGAATCGCACCTGATGAGCCATCCTCCCGATGGAAAAATAGTTCGGAATTTAACGAATGAAGGTGGTATTTTGATGACTTGAGAGTTGTTCGGACCTTGACATATCTCTTGCAATTTTCACTTCGTGGGAATCGCTTCAATCGGAGCGCAGTCTAGAAACAGGCAGCATCAGTAGTCATTGCCATTTGTGAAATTAAGGCGCGATATCTTAGTGACAGGACAAATTGTAAAACTTTTTGGATACCCAGAACGAAGCGCTGCGTGTGCAGTATAATTCAGGTTAAGATCGGCCTGAACGACGCGGGCAATTAAAAAAAGCGCTTTCATGGAAAATGCCCGGCTAAATCCAATAAAAATCTGCATTTATGAAAAATTTTCGATATACTTTTTGGGCATTTCAAGGCTGCATTATATCCAATCACACTCGTTTATAAGTCAATGAAAAGAGAAAATACGCACACGGACTCGGAAACTACCCGCGGTCTTTTTAATCCACATGCTGGAAAGTCAAGCTGCGGAGTTGGTGTTGTGGTGAATTTGGATGGAACGAAAACGCACCAGCTGATTGAAGACGGTTTCCGAATTCTGGAAAATATTGATCACCGGGGAGCCCGTGGTGCTGAAGAACGGACCGGCGACGGGGCAGGTATCTTGATTCAGAAGCCTCATGAGTTTTTCAAGAACATGATCGATGATCTCGGTGACTTTGACTCTTATGGAGTCGCCCAGATGTTTTTGCCGACGAATCCCCGCAAACAAAACGCTCTGCGGGAAGCCGTTCACGAAGTCGCCCGAAAAGAGCGTTTCGATATCGTGGCATGGCGACACGTGCCGACCGATAATACGGGGCTCGGAAAAACTGCCCTGGACTCGGAACCGTCCGTATACCAGGTTTTTCTGAAACCCAAAGAGCCGCTGGAGCCGCGTGAGCTGGATATTAAACTCTATGTCCTGCGGCGCCTGATGGAGAAGAAAGTACGTGAACGTGCCGTTTGGGGCGACGATATCTTTTACATTTGCTCGCTGGATCGACGTCGTATTGTCTATAAGGGACAGCTTACCAACGGGCAGCTCCGAACGTATTACCCGGAACTTTCCAATCAAATGGTACGATCGAGTCTGGCCCTGGTCCACTCCCGCTTCTCGACCAATACACTGGGGTCATGGGATCTGGCTCACCCGTACCGCAACCTGGTCCACAATGGCGAGATCAATACGCTGCGCGGAAACCTCAACTGGATGAAAACCAAAGAGAATGAGTTGAATCACGAGCTCTTTGGCGACGACATTGAAAAGGTTAAGCCGGTGACGCCGGATGTGGAAATCAGCGACAGCGCCGGGTTTGACCACGTATTGGAATTACTGCTGGAGTCGGGCCGCAGCTTGCCGCACGCACTTCGAATGATGATTCCGGAGGCGTGGAATAAAGATAAGGACATGGATCAGCGTCGCCGCGACTTCTATGACTATCATTCCACCATTATGGAACCGTGGGATGGTCCGGCACTGGTGGCGGCAACCGACGGCTATCGCGTGGCGGCTATATTGGATCGGAATGGGCTTCGTCCCTGCCGTTACCTCGTGACCGAGCAAAATAAGCTTATTATGGCCAGTGAAGCGGGCGTGCTGAACACGCCGGAAGATCAGATCAAGTTTAAAGGACGGCTGAAGCCCGGTCAACTGTTTCTGGCCGACACCACCGAAGGCCGCATCGTTCCTGAAGAGGATATTTTTGATGACATTACCAGCGATAAATACAGCGAGTGGCTGGAAAGGAACCGGGTTCGGCTGCCGGATATTGTCGACGAGACGTATGAAGCATCGGATGAGAACTTTGAATTCAAGGACATCGAAAAGTATCAACAGGCCTTCGGATATACTCTCGAATACGTAAATCGCCTGGTCAAACCGATGTTCGAGGAAGGAAAGGATCCCGTGGGAGCCATGGGCGACGATGCTCCGCCGGCGGCGCTTTCCCAGCAGGACAAGTCGCTCTTTAACTACTTTAAGCAGGAGTTTGCCCAGGTATCCAACCCGGCGCTTGACTACCTGCGTGAGGACCTGGTAACCTCGCTGGAGTCGCATATTGGATTTAAGCGCAACTTGCTGGAGGAGACGCCCAAGCATTGCCGACAGTTGTTCCTGGAGTCACCTTTGTTGACGGACGAAGAAACAGCGGCCTTGAAGGATATTGACCACAACGGCATTCGTTCCTTTACTATTGATATTTCGTATCCAAAAGGACGGGATCTGCGCGATGCCGTCGAACAAATTCGTGAGCGCGCCGAACAGGCTATTCTGAATGGCTATG
The DNA here is from genome assembly GCA_913057825.1 of uncultured Balneolaceae bacterium. GTDB lineage: Bacteria > Bacteroidota > Rhodothermia > Balneolales > Balneolaceae > CAJXOW01. Next base: position 19,468 of record CAJXOW010000018.1, read on the forward strand.
AAATTTTGATACTTACCGATCGCGGTATCAGCAAAAATCGTCTGGCCGTGCCGAGTTTATTGGCTGTCGGGGCCCTGCATCACCATTTGATTCGCGAAGGACTTCGAAACCGGGCGGCCCTGGTGCTTGAATCGGGCGAGCCTTGCCTGGTGCATCATTTCTGTACCCTCATCGGTTACGGGGCTGATGCCATCGATCCGTGGTTGGCGTATCGCACTATTACCCGGTATATCGATGAAGGAAAGACGGAAGCAACCTCCGATAACGCGTATCGCCAATATCGTGATGCCCTGGAGGATGGTATCCTCAAAGTGATGTCTAAAATGGGTATCTCCACGCTCGAGAGCTATAAAGGCGCGCAGATATTTGAGACGATCGGACTGAAAAATGATTTTGTCCAGGAGTATTTTGCGGGCACCACCGGCTATTTGTTCGGTGTGGGTATCGGACAGATTGAAAAAGAGCTGATTAATCGCCACGAACTGGCATTTGAAGATAAGATAGCCGGTAATATCCCCCTGAAGCAGGGAGGGGAGTTCTATTGGAGACGTGACGGCGAAATCCACCAGTGGAATCCGTTTACGATTCAGAAACTGCAGCACGCCGCCCAGACTAATAATGAAGCGTCTTACCGCGAGTTTGCTGACTATATCAATGAGCAAAACGAACGGCAGCAGACGATCCGCGGCATTATGGATTTTAAGACCGAGGTGGCCGACTCGATTCCCCTGGAGGAAGTGGAGCCGGTGGAAGAGATTATGAAACGTTTTTCCGGCGCTTCGATGTCGTTCGGTGCTCTGAGCAAGGAGGCCCATGAAGCGCTGGCAACGGCGATGAACCGTATCGGGGGAAAGTCCGGTACCGGTGAGGGCGGCGAGCAGGTGGAGCGGTTTGACACCGAACGCGAATGTACGATGAAACAGGTGGCCAGCGGCCGGTTCGGCGTCACTATACAGTATCTTGCCCAGGCCAGGGAAATTGAAATTAAGATGGCCCAGGGATCCAAACCGGGAGAAGGCGGTGAACTGCCCGGCAAGAAAGTCGGCGAGGGTATCGCCAACGTTCGCTTTACAACCCCGGGCGTCGGACTCATTTCGCCTCCGCCGCATCACGACATTTATTCGATTGAGGACCTGGCGCAGTTGATTCACGACCTGAAATGTTCGAATCCCGATGCCGAAATTCATGTGAAGCTGGTGTCGAAGTCGGGGGTCGGAACGATCGCCGCCGGCGTCGCCAAGGCGCGAGCCGATTCCGTATTGATAAGCGGAGATTCCGGCGGAACGGGTGCTTCCAAGAAAACCTCGATCAAGTCGGCCGGGACCCCGTGGGAGCTGGGTTTGGCTGAGACCAACCAGGTTCTGCTGGCTAATAATTTGCGGTCTCGAATACAGGTGCGAACCGACGGTGGGTTTAAGACGGGCCGCGATGTAGTCGTGGCAGCACTGCTGGGGGCCGAGGAATATGGGTTCGGTACGACTCCGCTGGTAACTTTGGGATGCATTATGCTTCGAAAATGCCATTGCAACACCTGCTCGGTCGGTATCGCAACCCAGGACCCCGAACTGCGCAAGAAGTTTCCGGGCAAACCCGAGTATGTGGTGAATTACATGCACTTTATCGCCAACGAAATTCGGGAATACATGGCCGATCTGGGTTTCCGGACCATGGACGAGATGATTGGGCGGGTGGATATGCTTAAGCCGAAAGACATGAATTTGCCGAAAGCCGAGCGACTCGACCTTTCCCACTTGCTTTACAAGCAGCCCTCGGATGATGACTCAGTCAAAACGATGGAGCAGAATCATAAGCTGGACGACAAACTGGATCATCAGCTAATCGAGGAAGCACGTCCGGCGCTTGAAGATGGAGTCTCTGTGAATATCAACACCACCATTAACAATACCGATCGAACCGCCGGCACGATGCTGAGTTCGAAAGTCGCCAAGCAGTACGGGATGGAAGCATTGCCGGATGATACCATCGAAATCAATCTGAAAGGTACGGCCGGACAAAGTTTTGGAGCATTCCTTGCACGAGGCATATCGATGCACCTGGAAGGGGCCGGTAACGACTATGTGGGTAAAGGGTTGTCGGGCGGAAAAATTATCATCAAACGTCCCGAAGAGGCCAAGTACGTGGCAGCCGACAATATCATTATTGGAAATGTCGCCCTGTATGGTGCTACCGGCGGCGAGCTGTATGTGAATGGACAGGCCGGCGAGCGTTTTGGGGTTCGAAACTCCGGCGTGCTATCGGTCGTTGAAGGAATTGGCGACCACGGATGCGAGTATATGACCGGCGGGGTGGTCGTAGTGCTTGGTGAGACCGGTAAAAACTTCGGGGCCGGCATGAGCGGCGGCGAAGCCTATATTTTTGATGAAGACGGTAATTTCGAGTCACGACTCAATAAAGAACGAGTCCATGTAGCTGAATTTGATCCGGACCGTGATTATGACTTGATTCAACGCATGATCGCCAATCACTATCAATACACCGGCAGCGTTAAAGCCAAGAAGATATTGGATCACTGGGATGAATTTGCAGACCGGTTTGTCAAAGTGGTTCCGGATGCATATGCAGAAGTTGTAGAGCAAAACTTGCAGGAAGGCACCGATATACGAATCGATCCTCCCCCTAAACCAAAAGCACATAGAGTGGCATGAGTGAGAATCATCCAGACGGATATTTAAAACACAAGCGCGACGACATAGGCAAACGGGATCCCAGGGAGCGGACCAGTGACTACGAGGAGATCTGGTCGCCCGAGTGGGATGAACAGAAGCTTCGTGATCAGGGGGAGCGCTGTATGGATTGTGGGGTCCCTACGTGTATGGGCGGATGTCCGATAGGAAATATTATCCCCGATTGGAACGACCTGGTTTACAAAGACGAATGGAAAGAGGCGCTTGATCGTCTCCATGCCACGAACAATTTTCCGGAGTTTACCGGGTACACCTGTCCGGCTCCCTGTGAAAATTCATGCGTGTTGGCTTACAATGACGATCCGGTGACGATCAAGAGCATTGAACGAGCCATTGTCGATAAAGGATGGGAAGAGGGGTGGATTAAACCCGAACCGCCCGCTCATCGCACCGGTTATAATGTAGCCGTTGTAGGCAGTGGACCGGCTGGTCTTTCGGCTGCTCAGCAGTTGAATCGCGCCGGTCACGGGGTGACCGTATTTGAGCGTGACGATCGTATCGGCGGATTGATGATGTATGGAATCCCGGATTTTAAATTTTCAAAGAAACAGGTTGAGCGGCGAGTCAATCAACTTCGACAGGAAGGCGTCCATTTTATGATATGTGCAGAAGTGGGCAAGCATCTGTCGTTTGAGCGAATTCGTGAAGATTACGATGCCGTCTGCCTGGCAATCGGAGCGCAGAAGCATCGCGATATACCGCTGGAAGGAAGAGATTTGGATGGCGTTCATTTTGCGATGGACTACCTGATCAAGGAAAACCGTTACCAGGCGGGCAAAAAGGTGGATAATCACATAACGGCCAGGGACAAAAATGTAATCGTGCTCGGCGGTGGAGATACCGGGGCGGACTGTGTGGCAACGGCGCACCGGCAAGGAGCCAAACAGGTGATACAGATCAGTATCAATCCCCGGCTCCCCGACCAACGTCCCGAAAACAATCCGTGGCCGGAACAGCCGCTGGTTTATAAGAAAACCTATGCCCAGGAAGAGGGCGGAACCGAGGAGTACAGCCTTAATACGAATGCTTTTGTAGATGAAGACGGTGACGGGAAGGTGGACTACCTGGCCGGAGAGCGCGTTGAATGGACCTACGATGAGAAAGGCAGTCGAAAGGACAAGAAAGTGTTGGAAGAGTTGAAGCTTTCGGCCGACCTGGTACTTATCGCCATTGGATTTGAAGGGGCCGAAAACGGACCCTTTGAAGATACCGGGCTCGAATTTGAAAACGGGACCTTCAAAACAGATGAAAAGATGCAGACCAACTTGCCCGGCGTCTTCGCTGCCGGAGATGCCAATATGGGTCAATCGTTGGTGGTCTGGGCCATCGGAGAAGGACGGGATGCCGCCCACCACATCGACAAGTATCTGCAGGGTGAAACGCAGCTTCCGGCCAGTATTAAAACCGTCAACGGCCCCGATACTGCAAGCGTCGACAAACGAAAAATACGAATCAACAAGTAAGAATCCCCCTTCGGAGGGGGAAGGTCCATCCCAAAAGCATTTGGGATGGAAAAGGGGGGAGGACCCCGCGAGCAGATATTCAAGAAGTATGAATACAGAACTAACCAAAAAAGCTGGAAGCTTGGCAGCAGCTGACCTAATAAAAGTGAAAAAAAGTTTTGTAATTACTAACAGTATTACTTGCATTAATACACTTGGTTATGCTTTCCCAACAATGATTGGGAGAGGCTTCAAGCCTCGAGCCTCGAGCTTAGTATCAAAAGCAATCACCCATAAAACCAATCAGAAAATTTCAACCAAACAATAAACAGTAATACCGTTGAGCAACTGGATCGTCATAAAGTTCGGGGGCACCAGCGTTTCGACCCTGGAAAACTGGAATAATATTAAATCGGTTTTGGAAGACCGGCTCCGGGAAGGGTACAAGGTCTGCCTGGTGCATTCGGCTCTAAGCAATATTTCCAACTTGTTGGAGGATCTGCTGGAGAAAGCCGTGCGCGGGGAGCATCGGGAGACCCTCGAAGAGATTAAAAGTCGACATTTAAAGCTGGCCGATGATTTCGGAGTGGATGGTGAAGAGATATTGTCAGCCTATTTTGAAGAACTGCAGCAAATTAGTACCGGCATATCCCTGGTGGGTGAGGCTAGTCCCCGGATTCAGGCGCGCATGATGAGTCTCGGTGAGCTCATGTCCACCAGCCTTAGCCATGCCTATTTGCAAGAGGTGGGTTTTGAAAGTGCCTGGACCGACGCGCGCGAATGGTTGAAAAGCGAGACGGAGCCGGGGCTGTCCGAAAAGAAAGCTTACCTCTCAACTCACTGCCGGTTTGCACCCGACGAGGAAGTGCAGCATCAATTTGATGAGATGGGCGACCTGGTCATTACACAAGGATTTATAGCCCACAACGAGAAAAATGAAACCGTTTTGCTGGGGCGGGGCGGATCCGATGTATCGGCTGCTTATTTCGCTGCCATCCTGGAGGCAGATCACCTGGAAATATGGACTGACGTGCCGGGCATGTTCACGGCTGACCCGCGGACGATCCCTTCGTCACGCCTGATTAAGACGCTGACGTATGAAGAAGCCCAGGAGATTGCGACCAATGGCGCCAAAGTGCTGCACCCGCGCAGCATCCTTCCGGTTCAACAATACAAGATTCCCGTGGATATCCGATGCACGCAGCGCCCGGACCTGGAGGGTACGCATATCTCCGGAACCATCACCGAAGAGCACGCCCGCGTGAAAGCGATCGCCATGCGGAACGGAGTTAAGCTGGTGACCCTGGAAACTGTTGGTATGTGGCAGCAAGTGGGTTTCCTGGCGGAAGCATTTGACCGTTTTCGAAAGCATGGGTTGTCGGTCGACCTGGTATCCACCTCGGAAACCAGTGTGACGATCAGCCTGGACCCCGGAGCCAATCAACATTTTGATGAAGTGCGGGATCTTTTGAAAGCCGATCTCGAGCAGTTATGCAAGGTGCGAATTATCGACTCGGCCGCTGCAGTGAGTTTACTCGGGCGACAAATTCGGGCCATTCTGCATAAGTTGGGTCCCACTTTCGAAGTATTTGAAAATCAACAGGTATATTTGGTCAGCCAGGCGGCCAATGACTTGAACTTTACCGTTGTGGTCGATGAGGCGCAGGCACCGCGGCTGGTTAAACAGTTTCACGAACAGCTGATCCATCGAACGCCGGGTGATACGGTATTGGGAAGTACCTGGGAGGATATCTTTGAAGAGGATCGGATCGAGACCGCTCCCCTGCACATGTGGTGGCGTGAAAATGTGGATGCACTAAAAACGCTGGCAGAGAAAGAATCCCCCTTGTATGTATATCACAGGGACAGCATCCAACAGTCGATCGATCGACTTACCTCCATGGAATCGGTCGACCGTATATTTTATGCCGTCAAGGCCAATAATAACCGGGATATCCTTCAACTTATCTATGACGAGGGACTGGGATTTGAGTGTGTATCCCCCGGAGAAATTAAATGGTTAAAAGAGCTTTTTCCCGAGATCGATCCTTCCAGGATTCTGTTTACTCCCAATTTTGCACCGGAAGAGGAATACCAGTTTGGTTTGGAGGAGGAGGTATGGTTGACGGTGGACAACCTATTTGTACTGGAAGAGTGGCCGGAAATGTTCGAAAACCGGCAAATATTTCTGCGAATCGATCCCGGCCAGGGCAGAGGTCATCACGAACATGTTCGGACCGGCGGACAGCATTCCAAGTTCGGCATCCCTCTGTTTGAAATAGAGCGTGTCTCCGAAAGAATTGATGAGATCGGGGCAGAAGTGGTCGGACTTCATTCGCATTCGGGCAGTGGCATTTTGCACTATGAGAATTGGAAAAATATCGCAACCACCCTGGCAGAATTAACGGAAACGTTTCCCGAAGTTGAACAAATTGATATCGGCGGCGGGCTGGGGATAAGTGAGCAGCCCGGGCAAAGCGGGCTTGATATAGAGGCCCTGGATGAATCGCTTAAGTCGGTTAAGAAAGCCTATCCCGACCTGTCCATCTGGATGGAACCGGGCCGATATATTGTAGCATCGGCCGGAGCGCTGCTGACCAAAGTGACGCAGCTTAAAGGCAAGGGAGAAGTCAAGTATATCGGCGTTAACACCGGTATGAACAGCTTAATACGTCCGGCGCTATACGGTGCCTACCACCCGATTGTTAACCTGACGCGGATGGACGAGGAGACCGTGGATCATGTCAATGTCGTAGGCCCCATCTGCGAAACCGGCGACAAATTGGGCATCGACAGGCGATTTCCGATCTCTGAAGAAGGCGATATCATCTTGATCGGCAACGCCGGAGCCTACGGACGCGTCATGAGTTCCAGCTACAACATGCGAGAACCGGCTGAGGAAAGACTGATTGGTGATGGGTAATTAATAATTAATGATTTTTGATTAGGGATTGTATTAATATTAGCAACCCAAATTTCTTATACAGCATGAGTTCCTGCCCTATGCATCATGCTAGAACACGAATTCCAAATCAATCATCAATTATTAATCATTAATCATCAATCACTAACATTCGAGCGGAGCGAGATAGTTGCAGCGAGCACAATCCACACCGCAAATACAAATATCACCGCGCCAAAGAACATGAGCAGCCAGTTGGCGCTGCCGGCTCCGTAGCCCGACCATTTGAATAAAAGTTGTTGTGCCAGGGCCCACATCGTCATGAACAGGAGAAAGATCATCGGGATGGCCGTGTAAATGATAGGTCTTCCTTTACGGTAGAGCCAGATAGAAACCAGGAGTAAACTGATACCGGCCAACAGTTGATTGGACGTGCCGAACAGCGGCCAGAGCAGGTAGCCTCCGCTGCCGAATCCCTTGGGTCCCTCCGGCAACAAGACCAATAATGCCGTAGAAACTACTGCGACCCCGGTAGCTGCGTGGATGTGTGTCAGCGAAGGAATTTCGTATTGTTCGCCCAGCTCACTGATGATATAACGCATTAGTCGAACCGAGGTGTCCAGGGTGGTTGCGGCGAAGCTGATAATTATGACGGACACGATGGTTCGGGCGGCCATTTCGGGGATAAAAACTCCGGTTGCAAGTCGAGCAGCTCCCTTGACAAACGCGGTAAGTCCTTCTGCACTGGCGTGCTCGAATGTATTATAGAACGAGGTGAACTCGCCGGTTGAGACAAAATAAGTGGTGACGGCGATGATCGTAATCAGCGCCAGCGCTCCTTCTCCGACCGCACCGAGATATCCTACAAAACGGGCATCCGTTTCTTTGTTGAGTTGTTTGGAGGTGGTCCCGGAGGATACCAGCCCGTGAAAGCCGGATACGGCTCCGCAGGCAATGGTTATAAACAAGAGGGGAAACCACGAAACATCAGTAGCTTCCGGGTTGGTAGCGGGAGCCGTAACTTCCGGGGTGAGGATGAACAGGCCGAGATAGAGGATTCCGAGTCCGACGACCAGCTGATGTGAATTGATGAAATCCCGCGGCTGCAAGAGGGTCCATACGGGCAGGGTCGAAGCGATATAAACGTAGACCATCAAAATAACGATCCATACCAGAAAGGCCGAAGAGACGCCGTTGAGTCCGAAGATGCCGGTCGCGGATTCGCCCCCGAAATACTGCACCACATCGATCTGCAGCGCCGGCATGTAAGTAGCAGCTACGGCCGCCCCGTACATGGCAAGCAGGGCCAGAATCGATGGAACAAGCATATTCCCGTGCTTTTTATAGCTGTAATACCCAATCCATATCGCCAGGGGAATCTGGACAAAAATCGATATTACACTGGCCGGGAAGGTGATAAAAAGGTTGGAGATCACCCAGGCAAAGACCGCGTTGACCATCAGCACCAGGATCAAAATAATAAACAGAAAAAGGTTCTTGGCCCGCTCCCCGATAATCTGCCGCGTTAGGGTGCCGATCGACTCGCCTTTATGCCGCACCGAAAGGACGAGCGTGCCAAAATCGTGTACCCCGGCCGCAAAGACGGTCCCCAGCACCACCCACAACACGGCCGGCAGCCATCCCCAGTAAACAGCGATGGCGGGACCCACAATCGGGGCTGCACCGGCTATAGAGGTAAAATGGTGCCCCCACAACACCCACTTGCTGGTCGGTACATAATCCACCCCGTCTTCATAAGCGTGGGCCGGCGTTTCGAAGTCCGCATCCAGCTGGTAAATTTTATCGGCTATAAAACGCGAGTAAAACCGGTACCCCAGGAAAAATACAACCATCGCTCCCAGCGCAAGCCAGATACTGTTCATATTGATCCCCTGTCGATTCTTGTTAGCTTATGTTCCTATTTGCTGCCTGTTGCTGAAGTCGGCCGGACGGGCGGTTCCTTGCTCGGAAACTTTTCTCGTTTACTGTCGGCAATAGATGTTGCTTAACTTTCATAACATTTTGTCTTGTAATTGCTTGGGTACTGAAAATTTTAATGCTTCGGAACCGCCCGTCCGGCCGACTTCAGCAAGCTGCTAGTTTGGTTAGTGTTATCGTTCAGATTTTCAAGGCCTTGTTTTTAACGAGCATCGAGTCATTAGTCACATGAGTATAGTGTTCTTGCTATTGGCTATTGAGGTAATGTTATACCACATAGAATTGAAAAAAGCCAATATGCGTATTTCATTAGAGAACACCACCTTCTTATAAAATTCATTATCGGTAACAATAATCCGTCCGCAAACGTTTGTCCTCGTTACATATATGAAACGTCTTAAAAAATTTGAAGCGGGGTATGAAACTTCTCGAAGTCAAGTTGCTATCTTTGCGTTACGCACGAACAAACATCCTGCTGATCAACGATCAAAACGATACTCAGAACGAAGCGTCACCCGAAAAGAATCCGAAAATATGATAAAACAGTCCAGGCGAGGGGCGCGCGTTGACACGTGCTTTCAGCAGAAATTTGCTGAACAGGAAAACAGATAATACCGATAACGATATCAGATGTTTTACGAACGTAAAAACAGACCCAAAACGCATTATGTTCAAATTTTTGCTGAAAGCACGTGTCAACGCGCGCCCCTCGCCTGAAATTGGTCGTATAAGATGTTATATATCAGCTCTTGACAATTACGTCGGACGTGCACAGTTTCTAAAAAAGATTGATATGTAGAAAATAGCGTTATATCATTCCGTTTGTCACCAACCAATATTTTGTAAAATTATTTATACATGGCAGAACAAAATCGCTTAACACCGGATCAACTCTATACCTATTGTGATCTTGAAAGCCTGGATTTTGAAACGACCAAAGATATAGAAGAACATCAGCGGATCGTCGGACAGGATCGGGTGGTATCCTCCATTCAATTTGGCGTTAGTATGGACCGCGACGGGTATAATATTTTTGCCCTGGGTCCCAATGAAACCGGCAAGAAGGAACTGATAGAGGATTACCTCAAGAAGCATTCCAGTGAGGAGGAAGTGCCTCACGACATGTGCTATGTCAACAACTTTGAGGAGGAGTACAAACCCGAAATCCTTATGCTGCCGGCGGGACGGGGCAGTGATTTGCGTGATTCGATGAACAAATTGATCGAAGACCTGGATACGACGCTCACGGCTGCGTTTGAAAGTGAGGAGTATCAGAACAGGCGACAGGCGATCGAGGAGGATGTCCAGCAGGAGCAGGGGGAATCGATCAGTGATCTCCAGCAGCGTGCCCAGGAAGAGGGACTTGCCCTGATTAGAACGCCGGCCGGATTTTCGTTTGCTCCCATGCAGGAAGGGGAGATTATGTCGCAGGAAGAGGTACAGGAGCTGTCGGACGAGGAAGAGGAGCGATTGGAAGAGAAAGTCGAGGAGTTTCAAAAAGAATTGCAGCAAGTCTTGCGCAAAGTTCCAAGCCGTAAACGCGAAGTGCGCGAGCGCATTCGCAAACTGGATCGCGAAATTGCAAGCTATGCAGTGAAGGATCTTATTGATGAACTGAAACAGAAGTTTTCCAACCTCTCTGACGTAGTAGACTTTCTGGATGCCGTACATCAGGATATCGTGGATAATGTTAAATCGATTATTAGTCAGCAGGGACAGAATCAACTTATGCAGATGATGCAGGCCCAGGGGGGAGGTAATGGTCGGGGATCCAGTTCGCAGGAAGACCCGACGCTTCGTCGCTACAAAGTGAACGTTTTAGTGGATAATAGCGAAACGGAAGGGGCGCCGGTCGTTTATGAAGACAATCCGACTTTCAAGAATCTGGTCGGACGGGTGGAGTACAAGTCCCAGATGGGGGCGTTGACGACCGACTTCAACCTCATTAAGCCGGGTGCGCTTCATATGGCGAACGGGGGATACCTGATTCTGGATGCACGACGCGTGTTAATGGAACCGTTTGCCTGGGAGGGACTTAAACGAACGTTGAAATCGCAAAAGTTGAAGATTGAATCGCCGGGCGAGTCCTACGGGTTGATCAGTACCGTTTCTCTTGAACCGAAACCGCTTGACCTCGATGTCAAAGTGGTTTTGCTGGGCGAGCGATTGTTGTATTATCTGCTGTGCCAATATGATCCGGAGTTTCGTTCGCTTTTCAAGGTGGAAGCCGATTTCGATGACGATATCGATCGCAATGAGGAAAACCAGGAAAAATACGCCCAGCTGCTTGCGGGATTAGCCGGCGAGAATGAACTCAAGCCTTTTGATAAGTCGGCCGTTGCACGTATCATTGAGCGAAGTGCGCGCATGGTGGAGGACAGTGAAAAGATGTCGACGCGCAACAAACAAATCGAAAACCTGATGCAGGAGGCCGATTACTGGTCGAGAGAAAATGGAAATGAAAATGTCACCCGTGAAGATGTGCAGAAAGCGATCGAACAGCGTTTGTATCGTTCCAGCCGCATCCGGGACAAAATCCAGGAGGCTATCCAGCGGGATACGCTCTATATAGATACTTCGGGCGAAGAGATCGGGCAGATCAACGGACTTTCGGTGGCGATGATCGGTGATGTGATGTTCGGTCGGCCGAACCGGATTACCGCCAGTGTACGCCTCGGTAAAGGAGAGGTCGTGAATATTGAGCGTGAAGTTAAGATGAGCGGTCCGATTCATTCCAAGGGCGTAATGATCCTTTCCGGCTTCCTGGGACAGCGGTTTGGCACCCGGCAGCCCCTCTCGCTTTCAGCAAGCCTTGTTTTTGAGCAGTCATACAGCGGAGTGGATGGAGACAGCGCTTCGGCGGCCGAACTCTATGCGTTGATGTCGGCTATCGGACAAATTCCGATCAATCAGTCGTATGCAATTACCGGATCGATTAACCAGCGCGGACAGATTCAGCCGATTGGCGGAGTGAATCAGAAAATTGAAGGATTCTTCGACGTTTGTAAGAAACGGGGCCTGACAGGCGAACAGGGCGTGCTGATCCCGAAAACCAACGTAAAGAATCTTATGCTTCGCGAGGACGTTATTGAAGCGGTGAAAGAGGAGAAGTTTCAAATTTACGCAATTGAGACGGTTGATGAAGGGATGGAGATACTGACCGGCCTGGAGATGGGAGAAAGAGACGAGAATGAGGAGTTCCCGGAAGGTACGATAAATTACAAGGTGGAAAAACGTCTCTCGGAGATGACTGAAAAACGAAAACATTTTGCATCAAACAGCAAGGGCGAAAGTGAATCTAAAAATGACGAGTGAGGAAAAAGAGCAGGAAAAACCACTGTTTGAGCATATCCTGGTAGCGCTCGACGCTTCGCCGCACAGCATGGCGGCGCTCGAGGCGGCCGCACGCCTGGCGCATAGCATTGAAGCTAATATCGAGGGACTCTTTATCGAGGATATCAACTGGTTTCGCCTTGGTCCGCATTCTTTCTCAAAGGAGGTTAGCGAGATTACCGGCAACATCCGTCCCCTTGACCAGGGCAGTATCGAACGACAGGTTCGGGCGCTTTCCAAACGAATGGAGCGGGCTTTACGACGGGTGTCGGAGCTGGCCAGTATAAATTATGAATTCCGGACCGAACGCGGAGGGGTGGAAAGCGAGTTGTTGTCGGCGTCAGAGGGGGCCGATCTGATTACCCTGGGTCGAATCGGGCAATCGATGACCCGGGGCCCCAAGCTTGGCAGGACGGCCAAGGCATTACTGGAGAAAACAACCAAGCCGATTTTACTGCTGCAAAAAGGCTTGAAGCTGGGAGATTCAATTATTTGTATCTATGATCGCAGCGAACAGGGCAAGGCAGCGTTGCAGGTAGCCAAAAAATTAACCCAGCAAATCGAAACCAAACTGCAAGTCGTTGCATTTAAGAATAGTGATGAAGATGCAAGGACGGTCATTAAACAGGTGAAGAAAGAGTTGGGAGATCTGCGACTGCCTACGCGCGTGTTTGCCGTTGAAGCCCCGGAAGCATTTCACCTGGCACGCCTGGTTACTTCGAAAAATGGGGGATTGCTCATAGCCAGTCGATCTCAACCTCTCTTCAAGGGGCAAGCCCTCGAGCGTATTCTTGCCAATATTAAATGTCCCATTTTACTTACTTCTTAATTAATTAACTACGTTTATTACATGGCCGAACAGAAGCTAAAAAAGAATCTCGGACTATTTGACGTATTTGTGTTTGGAATTGGTCCGATGCTCAGTTCAGGCATTTTCCTCCTGCCGGGGATGGTATACGCCAAGGTCGGTCCGGCTGCCATTCTAGCCTATCTGATTGCCGGGATATTGATCATACCGCCTCTCTTGAGTAAAGCAGAGTTAACAACCGCTATGCCCAGGGCCGGGGGCACCTACTATTTCATGGACCGGAGCATGGGGCCCCTGGTGGGAACCATTACCGGTATCGGAACGTGGCTGGCACTGGCGTTTAAAAGTGCTTTTGCCCTGATTGGCCTGGGAGCCTATCTGGTGTTTTTCATCGGCCTGGCCGTCAAACCGGTGGCGTTGGGTTTATGCGCCATTTTTGCCGGCCTCAGCATCAGCGGGGTGAAAAATGTTGGGCGTTTTCAGGCGGTTTTTGTAAGCGTGCTATTAGGGATATTGATGTTTTTTATCGGCAAGGGGCTTTTCAGCGCCGAGATATCGAAATTTCAGCCGTTTTTCACGAGTGAAAGCGAATCCCTGCTGGGAGCTGTCGGCTTTGTATTTGTTTCATTTGCCGGGATCACCAAAATAGCAAGTATGGCCGAAGAAGTGGAGGATTTGGAGCGGAATATCCCCTGGGGAATGATGCTGGCCCTCGGCACTGCCGTGTCGATCTATATACTCTGTCTTTCGGTAATGATCGGGGTGATGCCCGTGGGTGACCTGGCCAATACCTTGACTCCGGTGGTCGACGCCGTCGAACGGTTTACGGGGCCGTGGGGTAAATATGTGATGACCGGGGCGGGAATCCTGGCTTTTGCCGCTGCCGCCAATGTGGGGCTGACAGCCTCATCACGATATCCGCTTGCCATGAGCCGGGATAATATTTTTCCGGATTTCTGGAAGAAAGTGGGACGTTTTCACACGCCCACCCGGTCTATAATCCTGACGACCCTGGTGATGATGGGCTTTATTCTCTTTTTAAGTCCCGAGGGAGTTGCCAAACTGGCCAGTGTCCTGAAACTGCTTATTTTCGGTATAATCAACCTGGCCGTGATTGTCATGCGGGAAAGTAAAATTGCAGCCTACGACCCCGGATTCCGAAGTTTTGGATATCCCTGGATGCAGATTATTGGGTTGATCACTCCGCTGGTATTAATACCGGCCATGGGATTGATGGCGATGATCTTCTCGGCCGGCATCGTGCTCACCGGTATTTTATGGTACCTGTTCTATGCCGAAAAGCGGGTTCAACGCTCGGCCGCTGTGTACCAGGTATTCCAGCGTATTGGTAGTGCGGCCGACTCTGACATTTATCATGAGCTGCGACAACTGATGCGGGAAAAAGGTTTGCGTAGAGAAGATCAATTTGAAGAGGTCATCGTAAGAGCCGGTATATTATGGGCTGAACCGGATGAAGAACAGAAAGAAATCATCAAGCGGGCATCCCGGAAAATCGCCAAACAGGCCCAGATTGATGCCCGGGACGTATTTAAGATATTACTCCGGGAGATAGAGGATGAAGTCACTCCGCTTGGCAAACATATTGCCCTGCCGCACGCCCGGTTGGAAGGGGTGCAAAATCCGGAGCTGGTTATCGTACATTGTAAAGAGGGCATTCAACTTAACGAGGGAGAAGATCCGGTGTATGCCATCTTTATCCTGGTCAGCCCCAAAAAAGATCCCCAGCAGCACCTGCGTTTTCTCTCCGAACTGGCCAATCGTGCCGAAAATATCGATTTTGCCGGCGCCTGGCGAGAATTGGAATCTGATCGATCTGTCCGAAATAGTTTTCTCAGAACCGGCAAGGTCACTGAATATGTAATTGAAAGCGAGAAGCTGGTGGACAAGCCCCTTCGAGAATTTCAAATCCATGAAGACTGCCTCATTGCTGTCATCAACCGGAATGGTGACATGGTGATGCCCCACGGTCATACGACGCTGAAGATGGGGGACCGGCTAACCCTGATCGGCAAACAGGAAGCGGTAGACGAGACCATAAATTACTTTAGAAGTCATACTTAGCTTCACAGGTCCTCCCCCTTTATGATTAATAAGGGGAAGGGGGAGGACCCGTAAGGCAACATTTACCCCCAAAAACCGACATATTCCGCTATCCATCCGAGCGTGAAACCCCGGAAACCTATACCCCCCACCCCCTATACAATATAGCATGCATAGTTGCGTTACATACCCTACCCCGGTAGGGTATAATTTGAATTAAATTCAGGTGTCATACTATGATGGACAAAGAACAGAAACAGAAGGCGATTACGCGGTTGAAAAAGATTGAGGGACAGGTACGTGGATTGCAGAAAATGGTTGAGGAGGATCGCTACTGCATCGATATCATCGGTCAGACGGCTTCGGTGGTGAATGCCCTGAAGGGCGTGGAGGACCTGGTGATGGAGCAGCATCTGCATACCTGCGTGGCCGATGCGATGAGTAGTGACCAGAACGGGGAAAAAGACGAGAAAATTGACGAAGTGATGCAGGTTTTAAAACAATTCCGCAAGCACGGTTAGAGCGTCAAAGCGATCGATGTTTCCACTTGAGATGACCGGTTGCTTTGGCTTCGTGAAGTAAACTTCAATTAAAATTAGTTACCATTATTATGGCTCAGTTAGTAAAAGAGACCCTGGAAATTGATGGCATGCACTGTGCCAGTTGCGTCTCGAATGTTCAGACTTTTTTGGAAGATCTGGACGGCGTCGAGGAAGCGAGTGTTAACCTGGCGGTCGAGCAGGCCCGGGTTACATACGATCCGGAGCATGTCGGCCATGAGGACCTGGTGGATGCGGTTAAACGGTCCGGCTACGAGGTGCGGGAATCCGATCCCGATCAGGCCGATCGCGCTGATGAGGTCTTGAAACGTGATCAGCAAAAAGTGGCGAAGGCGCGCCGTAATATGTGGTGGGCCTGGGGATTTACGATCCCGATTATTCTTTGGATGCTTCCGGAGATGGTTTTTGGATATGTATTTCCCAATGCATGGGGATATGATCTGGGCATGATATTGCTCTCCTCGGCGGTTATGTTCTATCCCGGTTGGGAAACCCTTAAGGGCGCCGCCAAGTCGACGGCAAGCCTGGCGCCGAATATGGATGCGTTGATCGCCATGGGGACCCTTGCTTCTCTGGCGACCGGCATTGTTTCGTTGTTGCACCAGGTGGGAATGGCTCCGCCCTTCCACAGCTTTGCCGGTATCGCCGGCATGATCATGGCCTTTCATCTGACTGGCCGGTATGTTGAGACCAAGGCTAAAGGTCGGGCTTCGGAAGCGATAAAAAAACTGATGACCCTGGAGGCCAAGGAAGCGACCGTCGAGCGAGAGGGGGAGGAAGTCACCGTACCCATCCAGAATCTGCAAAAAGGAGACGTCATGATTGTTCGCCCGGGTGAAAAAGTGCCGACCGACGGCGTGGTGCTCGAAGGCGAAAGCAGTGTGGATGAATCGCTTGCCACAGGCGAGTCGATGCCGGTGGAAAAAAGCAAGGGCGACCAGGTGATTGGTTCTACGATCAATAAACAGGGTATGCTGAAAGTGGAAGCTACGAGCGTCGGAAAAGATACGTTTCTCAGCCAGGTGATCCGTATGGTGGAAGAAGCCCAGGGGACCAAAGTCCCCATCCAGGAAGTGGCCGATCGGATAACAAGCATATTTGTTCCGGCAATCCTGGGATTAGCGGCACTGACGTTGGTCAGCTGGCTTGTTTTTCCCGGTTTCTTCGGATCCATCGCCGCCTGGGGTGCTCAGTACCTGCCGTGGATCAATCCCGGTATGGGCAGTACGGCGCTTGCCTTCTTTGCGGCGATTGCCGTGCTCGTGATAGCTTGTCCCTGCGCACTCGGACTGGCGACTCCTACCGCGCTGATGGTCGGATCGGGCATAGGAGCCGAGAATGGGATACTAATCCGCAACGGCGCTGCTATTCAGACGATGAAGGATATTACCACGATAGTACTCGACAAAACCGGAACGATTACAGAAGGTAAACCGGGCGTGACGGATGTGATAACCTTTAATGACTACGATGAGCAACAGGTACTGCAGATGTCCGCCGCGGCCGAAAAAGGATCGGAACATCCGCTCGGACGAGCTATTGTGGAGTATGCCGGGCGCCGCGAGCAAATTTCGTCGATCCCGGGAGCCGAACAGTTTGAGGCGCATACCGGCCGAGGGGTGGAAGCGCAGGTGACCGGAACTCCCGTTTACATCGGTACAGCCGTCTGGATGCAAGATCTAAAGATTGAAATCACTGACGAAGTCCGGGAAACACTCACCACCCTGGAGAAAGCCGGTAAAACTGCTATGGTGGTTGCCATCAATAACGAAATAGCCGGAATCATTGCGGTGGCTGATAAAATCCGCGAGGATAGCGCGGAAGCTATAAAAACGCTTAAATCGTTCGGATTCAAGCCGGTAATGATTACCGGGGATAACGAGCGAACAGCAAAAGCGATAGCCGAAGAGGTGGGTATCGAACGAGTCATTGCTGAAGTTATGCCCGACGACAAGGCAAATGAGGTGAAGCGACTGCAGGAAATGGGTGAAAAGGTGGCCATGGTCGGTGACGGTATTAACGATGCGCCGGCTTTAACCCAGGCTCATGTGGGTATTGCGGTTGGTACCGGTACCGACGTCGCGATCGAGTCGGGCGATCTCGTGTTGGTCAAAGGCGATCTTGATGCAGTCGTCCGTGCGGTTCGACTCAGCCGGGCCACTTTTGCGAAGATTAAGCAAAATCTGTTCTGGGCTTTCTTCTATAATGTGGTCATGATTCCGATGGCCATCGTTGGTATGCTGCATCCTGTGCTGGCGGAAATTGCAATGGCCCTCAGTTCAATTAACGTGGTGACCAATTCCAGGCGGCTCCAATCGGTGCAACTCGATAAATGATGAGTGGTAAAAAAATTAATACCCGGGCGGAAGGGAGGTATTGGCATAGCCGGCACAGTTCGCCGTCCGGGGTTCAATGACATGTGAAGGTTTTGCAACCCGAATATTTGGCCCGTCGTATAGTTTACGGCAATTCAATCTGGGCCCGGATCTCTCCGCCGGAATTGGAATTGGTAGCTATGTTGATATAAAGCATGCTTTTACGGTAGTACTGCTCCACGCTTTCCGGGATGTGAAAGGTATTGTCCCCGGCTTTGAATCGTCCGGAAGTATGCCGTCTATTTAAGTCGGAGGCGGAAAGCCGGTATAACACATTTCCGGTTTTATTCTTTTCGGCCATCTGAATATATCCCCCGGTATAATAGCTTTCCAATTCCTCAAACGTCCCTTTAACCGTTAAGCTGTCTTCCGTTTTAATGACCGTGAGCATAGCCGTTCCGTTCGTGCTCACCGATGGAACTGACTTTGACCCGGTAGCTACCAGCTCCAGCGTATCCTGTCCCTTCGTTATTAAGGTGGTTCCCAGCAGGATGAATAAAGAAATACAGAATACCGTCAAATAGCGCATAAATACGATGTTTTTGAAATAGAGGTTATTATTAGATTACCGTACCTAATTACATAAATAGTAACGATAAAATATCCAAAATATCTTATATAAGGTATTCGCATGATCATGCGACGGAGTTCCGGGCGTTTGTTGCCAAAAATTCCCATTATATTGCTATAATGTATCAGTCTCTGGAGAGTTTCATTAACTTTACTTTCGATGACAGATTTTAAAGATCATTTTTCGGGGCATGCCGATGACTATCAACGGTATCGGCCGCAATACCCGGGGCGATTATTTCAGTACCTGGTGTCGCTGGTCCGACGCAGGCAGTTGGCATGGGATTGCGGGACCGGCAATGGTCAGGTGGCCCAGGTGCTTTCTGCCTATTTTAACCGGGTGATAGCAACCGATGCGAGTGAGAATCAAATTCGTCATGCTTTGCCGGCCGACAATATTACCTACCAGGTTAACAAAGCTGAGGAGCCGGATATTGAGAAAAATACGGTGGACCTGGTAACCGTCGGACAGGCGCTGCACTGGTTTGATCACGAGAAATTCTTTGAGCAAGCCCGGCGGATCATGAAAAATGAAGCTGTCATAGCGGCCTGGACGTATCAACTTTGTTATGTGAACGAAGAGCTAAACGAACTGATCCATGCCTACTATCACCAGGTCGTGGGACCTTATTGGCCGGATGAGCGTGAAATGGTGGAGGATGGGTATGAGGAGGTTGAATTTCCGTTTGAAGAGATGGATCCCCCTGAAATGCATATGGAAGCTGACTGGACCATGAAGGAATTTATCGGATATCTGAGAACCTGGTCGGCTGCAAAACGGTTCGAGGAAGATAAAAACGCCGATCCGGTGGAGCCGCTGTTCAACTATTTTAAAAATGCCTGGGGGGATCCTGAACAAAAACGCCGGGTGTACTGGCCCATCCGAATGCGAGTCGGCCGGAAGGTATAAATCTATAATTCATTGAGGCATCCAGGTTTGGAGCCTGTAGGACTTTCCGGTTCGAAACGAAAAAAAGTCCGGTTTGAGGTTGGATTTGGTCGATTTTGACGTAAAATAGCGGGTCTATTTAAGGAAAAATCGGTCGAAATCCCCCAAAGCCGGCTTTTTTGCAGTAGAATTGTGAAAGTCCGACAGACTACTAGGAAGAGGATAAGTGCTAGCCCGTTTCCCACGTAGTGCAATCCGTTCTGGATATTTTTTGTAAGGATTACAGGTTTTAGGGCATCAATCTTCTATATGACACTCATTAAAAGAGATCTTTGAAAAACCGGGCGGCGGTTCCGAAGCATAATAATTTTCTGGGAAGTCGGCATTAATAACGATAATCATATACAAGGGCGGTTAACCGTTCAATGCATCCAACCGAAGAAAAGTATACGAGCAAGGAACCGCCGCCCGGTTTTTCAAAGACCTCTAAAAAAGATTAAAACTCTATTAGAGACATTTAATCAATTAATTTGTAACAACTTGTGATCTGAGGACTCTTGTCTATAGAGAAATTGCAAAAAGTATTAGGGAAACTACACTTAAAAATATTTTTAAGCACGGAAATAATGGCAACAAGCAAAACGAATAAAGTGCTCATTGTCGAGGATGATATGATCCTTGCAATGGTTATCGAGAGAATGGTGAAGCAGCTGGGATATGGTATATTGGATAAAGTCAAGAGTGGAGAGGAGGCTATAGAGACCGCACTACAGGAAGATCCGGACGTTATTTTGATGGATATTCGCCTGGACGGGGATATTGACGGGATCGACGCCGTACATCATATTCATTCTTCCAAGGAAATTCCCGTTATTTATATCACCGGCAATAATGACACGTCGAGTCGTAAACGGGCGAATCAAACCTCGCATATCGAGTTTTTAGTGAAACCGGTGGATCAAAACACGTTGAATAGAGCGCTGGAGCAAACCCCTCTGAATGCTATAAGTACCGCCTCTTAAACAGCTTCCTTTTAAGCGGTTACGATAAGATAATTAAGGATTTAAGATTTAAAATTAAGGGACGTTTTTCTTGGTATTATTGGTTAACATTGGCTACAGCAGAAAATACGAGGTAATTGGTAATACAGTTACTAAGTATTAAAGCTGGTGCCAGCAAATACCCTCTATAAAGGTGATCAACGACAGTAATCTTAAATTATAAATTATAAATCCTAAATCACCCAGCCAATGTCGATCGAATGAGTTTGACGGCACGGTCGATTTCTTCCATCGTGTTGTAATAATGCGGTGCCAGCCGCAAGTTGTTTTCGCGCAGGGCTATGTAAAGATTTTGATCTTTGAGTGATTGAATAAACTTCTGATTATCTATATGGTCCGGTAAGTTGATCGTTACGATTCCGGCGCGTTCCTCCCACTGTACAGGGGTGAGCAGTGAAACATCATCCCATTCCCGGAATGTCTCAATAAGATGGTCGGTCAGTCGACGTATTTGTCGGGCGGCTTTTTGCGGGCCCGTTTCAAATAACATCTCAAGACTAGCCCGTAAGCCGATCAATCCGCTGAAATTCGGTGTTCCCAGCTCAAATCGCCGGGCGGTGGGGTCCAGTTGCTGGTCGGTGTCGAAAAGTTTCCAGGGCTCCCGGACGGATAGCCATCCCACATAGTGCCGTTTAATGGCCTGTTGCAGGTTCTCCGAGACATATAGGGTGGCAATGCCCTGGGGAGCCATAAGCCATTTGTGACTGCCGGCAACCAGAGCGTCAATGTGAGCGCGTTGCACATCCAGCGGCACTGCCCCCAGCGCTTGAATGGCATCCACCACGAACCAACAGTCGTTTTGGCGGCAAATTTCACCAATCGCTTTCAAATCGGACCGGTAGCCGTTTAAAAACTGCACGGCGCTAACGGCAACCAGGCAGGTGGAGGGACGTAGGGCGCCGGCAATTTGTTCGGCCGTTATACGTCCCTCGGGACAAGACAGCTGTTCTACTTCCACTCCCTGTTTTTCCAGGTTTTTGTAGGGATAGACATTCGCCGGAAATTCCATGTCGTTAATCAGGATGTGATCCCCTTCCGACCATTTCAGCCCGCTCGCCACCAGGTTTAATCCCCCGGAGGTATTCGATACAAAAGCAATGCGATCTTCCGAGGGAGCGTTAATCAGCCTGGAAAGATAACGTCTGACCATCTCGGCCGTTGCTGCATCTCGATCAAAGGTATCGATACGACCGGAACCGCGATCCTGCAGGCGCTTGTCGATGGCATTTGTTACAGCTGTTGAAAGGGGTCCTATGGCAGCATGATTGAAATAGATTTTATCTTGTTCAGTATGCGGAAAAAGACTGCGCAGATTAGTTAATTCTTGATCGGTGAAGGGTGCTGTGGTTTCCGGCATAGGAAGTTAGTTAATATGGGTTATGTTTTTAAACTAATATTTTCTTTATGATTCTCCTTCGAAGGGGGAACTTAAGGCAACCGAAGTGAAAAAACATCCCCCTTTGGAGGGGGAAAGGAGGAGGACCTGCTATAGCAAATTCCGTCAATAAAGATTCCTCACGGCCGTAATTAAGACCAAAGGAGGACCAGTCGAGCAACAACAGATATCTGTCAACCATGTCCATTTACTTTACTGACCCGTCGATTCCACTTTGCCATCTGCATCCAATTCGGTGACGCCGGCCGAGACGATAAATTTCATGTAGTTGGCCGCCGGTGCATCGATGCGTTCGACCTTATTGGCGGGAACCAGGAACAAGTTGCCGGAAAAGTTATAAGAGTGCGGACAATACACGGCCACTTTATCATGGAGTTCAAGTTCGCTCAAATCATCTTTGGTAATAAATCCCATACGTTGAACGCCGTGTTCATTGAACTCCATTAAAACTGGAATATTGAAGCGTTTTTTGTCGCCGACAAAAGCTTCAGTCAAGTCCCGGACCGAGGTATAAATTATTTTAATCAACGGCATACGGCTGATGCCCCGCTCAAATAGTCGAATTACCGGCTGAATAAAGGCCGTTGATACCAGCAGCCCGATGAATGTGATCAGCGTGAAAGCGATCAGTATGCCCAGTCCCGGAATATTTAGGTGTAACCACTGGCGGAGTAAGGCGTTAAACGTACTGTTGGCCCATTGGACTAAAACAATAACCACATAAAGCGTCGCCCCAAAAGGAAAAACAAAGAGCAAGCCGCGAAGAAAATGATTGATGATCGATCTCATAGTATTTTCGCCTGCTGAAGTTTAAGTTAGCTTAATAGATAATATCGGTTAACACTATCGGTTGCAAAGGGAGGATTGAAATTTTGAATTTTGGATTTTGAATTGCGGACGTGTCTAGATGGCATATCTACGTTTCATCGGCACCGGTCTTATTGCTATTGCCTGTAAAAACGGCTAACAACAAAAAGGCTGGCGCAAGCAAGTACCTTCACAACCGCTACATGCCCTCATCAATTCAAAATCCAAAATTCAAAATTTCCCAAAGCAAAAGAGGGTAAAGAGTGGGTTAAAATCGAATTTTTTTTATTTTGTAGGCTTCATTATAAGCTTAATGGCATTTGTTCGTTGTTAAGAAGTGGTAAAATAGGTTGTAAAACGTAAGTTATAAGTAATTCAGACTCCTCAATCAATGAGTAATAAGTCAGCTGCCGAAATCAGACAAGATTTTTTCGACTTTTTTGAAGAACGGAATCACCTTCGGGTCCCCAGTGCGCCGGTGGTGCCCAAAAACGACCCTTCGCTCTTGTTTACCAATGCCGGTATGAACCAGTTTAAACCGATATTCCTGGGGGAAGAACTTGGATATAAGGAGGAGGGGGAAACCTGGCAGCGGGCCGTGGATACCCAGCGATGCATTCGGGTGAGCGGTAAACATAACGATCTCGAGGAAGTCGGTCATGATACGTATCACCATACCTTGTTCGAAATGCTGGGAAATTGGTCGTTCGGCGACTACTTCAAGCGCGAGGCGATTCGGTGGGCATGGGAACTGCTGGTCGACAAATGGGAACTGGATCCCGATCGACTTTACGCCACCGTTTTTGAAGGCAACGAGGAGGACGGGCTTCCCGAGGATACCGAATCCATTGAACTCTGGGAAGAGGAAACGGATATCGATCCCGATCATATCCTGAAGTTTGGAAAGGCCGATAATTTCTGGGAAATGGGGGATACCGGTCCCTGTGGACCTTGTTCGGAGGTTCATGTGGATGTTCGTCCCGACGAGGAACGTGAAGAGGTCGATGGCGCTTCCCTGGTGAACCAGGATGATCCCCGAGTGATGGAGATCTGGAATTTGGTTTTTATTCAATTCAATCGCCTCAAGGACCAGTCGCTCGAAAAACTGCCGGCCCAGCATGTCGATACGGGCATGGGATTTGAACGCATGGTGGCCGTATTGCAGGATAAGCGGTCGAATTACGATACCGACATTTTTACACCACTGCTTGATAAAATTGAGGAACTGGCGGATGTCCGTTATGGAGAAGACGAGGAAATCGATATTGCCATGCGGGTTATCGCCGATCATGTACGGGCTGTTGGTTTCTCCATAACTGACGGCGCCGCACCGAGTAATGAGGGACGCGGGTACGTCGTGCGCCGTATTCTGCGGCGGGCTATCCGGTATGGATGGGATCGGCTCGATTTGCAGGAGCCGTTTATTCACAAACTGGTTCCCACGCTGGCCGGTCAGTTTGAAGACGTGTTCCCGGTGTTGGCGGCTCAGCAGGATTATGTTATTAACGTCATTCGCTCCGAGGAAAAAAGTTTTCTCAAAACGCTGGGTGAAGGGATTGAACTGTTTAACCAGATGGTTAAAGACCAGGACAAGCTCTCGGGCGAAAACGCATTTAAGCTCCACGATACGTATGGGTTTCCGATCGATCTTACCCAATTGATGGCCCGTGAGCGCGGGGTCGAGGTGGATAAGGAGCGTTTCGATGAATTGATGCAGGAACAGCGCGAACGGGCTCGCGCTGCCGGTAGTTTCGATGTCGATCACGCCGAAAAAGGCGATTGGACTAAAGTCAGCGAATCAGAGGGCTATGAGTTTGTCGGCTACGATCAATTTGAAGCCAAGGTGAACATTGCAGCCTTCCGTAAAGAAGGGGATCGAAATGCGTTGATCTTGAACCGATCACCTTTTTATGCGGAAAGCGGTGGACAGATCGCCGATACGGGCGTTATCACCAATGGAGATGAGCACCTGCATGTGCTGGATGTGCAGCGCCAGGGCGACTATTCCATTCATTATATTGACCGCCTGCCGGAGGACCCGACGGGCGAGTGGGATGCGATTGTCGACCGGAATCGACGACGCGAGATTCGCAAGCATCACTCGGCAACCCACCTGATGCATGCCGCGCTGCGGGAAGTATTAGGCGACCATGTGGCTCAGAAGGGTTCATTGGTAGCTGAAGATCACCTGCGATTTGATTTCTCGCATTACGAAGCGATAAGTCAAGATGAACTGGAGACGATTGAACGACGGGTCAACGAAAAGATCCAGGAGGATATCCCCCTGAAGGAAGAGCGCGAAGTACCTATTGAAGAAGCCAGGGAAAGGGGAGCCATGATGCTGTTTGGTGAAAAGTATGGCGACCGTGTGCGAGTGGTTACATTTGATCCGGATTATTCGATGGAGTTGTGCGGCGGGACCCATGTGAACGCGACGGGCGAGATCGGTTATTTCCGATTCACCCAGGAAACCTCGGCCTCGGCCGGAGTTCGACGCGTAGAGGCCATTACCGGTCATTCGGCAGATCTTTATCTACGGGATGAAAAACGAATCTTGCAGTCGATCCGTGAAGAAATTGGTCAGTCGCAGGACCTCGTGCGCGATATTCATTCGCTGGTGGAGGAAAGAAAAGAGTTGGAAAAAGAAGTGGAACGGCTGCGTCTCCAGAACAGCTCGGCCCGGCTCGATCAGTTGATCAGCCAGGCTGAAAAAGTCAATGGGGGTATTCGTCTGGTAAAAGGCGAGATCCCGGACGTTGATATGGATATGCTCAAGCAACTCGGTTACGAATCGCGCGACAAATGCAAGGAAGGAACAATAACCGTGTTGGGTTCCAAAGACCAACAAGAAGGCAAGGTTTACCTGGTAGCGGCACTGTCGGACGATCTGATTAAGGAAAAAGGACTCAAAGCCGGCGAGCTGGTCGGAAAGCTCGGCCAAATAGTAGGCGGGGGAGGCGGAGGTCAGCCCGAACTCGCAACCGCCGGAGGCAGAGAACCCGAAAAACTGCAGGAAGCGTTTGATCGGGTCGAATCACTTTTGCAAAGTGATTAGTGATTGATGATTAGTGATTGATGATTAATAATTAATGAATAATGATTGGAAATAAGGGAGGTAGTAATGTATTAAGCCCGGAAACTTTAGGGTACACTCATCTACCCAGAGCATTGCCAATAATGCAATCTCCTATCTTTAATCATAAATCATCAATCATAAATTATTAATCAAAAAGCTGAGCGAAGCGAGGCGAGAGGCAAATTGTACTCTCTGGCATTTTTTGAGTATATTCCGCCTCGCAATTATTTTAAGGTAGTATCAATTTGAGCATAGTTATTTTGTATAGCTGATGGTCTCCCTTGATTACTTGCTGAGAACGGTATTAGCCAGTGATCTGAATGAAATATTGCAGGGGAGTTCACGAGAGATATGATGTTTATTACTGAAGACCTATAACCTTTAACAATATGGCAGAGAAAAAGAAGACTTCCGTGGGATTTGCTCCCTCGTCGAACAACAGTCCCAATATAGAAAAGAAAGTTCACAAAAGTACGGAACTGCCCGATCCAACCGATTCCACCCATGAGGATCTCGGGCTTTCGGAACAGGATGTGAGGGATATGTACTACCAGATGTACCTGCAGCGGCGTTTTGAAGAGCGCGCGATGCAGATGTATCAGCAGGGTAAGTATGGTGGTTTTTTGCACTTGTACATGGGACAGGAAGCGATCTCCACGGGAACCGCATATGCTTTGAACGACGACGATGATATTATAACCGCTTATCGCGACCACGGCTGGGGCCTCGTTCGGGGCGTATCCGCCAAGGAAGGAATGGCTGAGCTCTACGGCAAGGTCACCGGCTGTTCTCGCGGCAAGGGAGGTTCCATGCACTTCGCCAATGTAGACGAGCATTTCTGGGGCGGGCATGCTATTGTAGGAGCTCATATCCCCCTGGGTGCCGGCATCGCGATGGCGAACAAGTACAAGGAGAACGGCCGCATTTGTGCTTCATTTATTGGCGACGGTGCTGTTCAGCAGGGCGGCCTGTACGAAGTATTTAATATGGCCAAGCTCTGGCAGCTGCCCTACGCGATGATCGTGGAGAATAACGGCTATGCCATGGGAACCTCCGTGGCCCGGCACAGCGTCGGTGAACTCTACGAGCGTGCGCAGGGATTTGATATTGGGAACGACTATATCAATGGCATGGACGTGTTTACGGTGCTTGAGAAGATGAAAGAAGTAGCGAAATATGTTCGGGAAAACTCGGAGCCCTACTTCCTGGAAATTCGCACCTATCGCTATCGCGGTCACTCGATGTCCGACCCCGAAACGTACCGGACCAAGGAAGAGCTCGAGCGATACAAGAAAATTGATCCGGTCGAACGTATGCGGCGGTATGTACTTGATAACGACATCGCTTCAGAGGAGAAAGTTGAAGAGTTTGACGAGCAGGTTGTACAGGAGGTTAAGGAAGCTATTGATTTTGCCGAAGAAAGTGACTTCCCCGAACTGGACGATCTGTACAAGGATGTGTATGTAGAGGATGATGTTCCTTTCCATACATAGTGTCAAATGAGGTACTTGCAGGGGCTTGTCGAGATTTGCAGTAGATTGGTGCAACTCTGGCAAACTCCTGGATGCCGGCTGCTTTATACTTATGCAGTAAATAGCCGGTGTTAAGTTGGTTGAACACGGTATAAATAATTGATACGAAAGGTCTGGCAGGATCTTTCGTTGGTATAATTAATCTGAAAGATACTTAGTAATGGCTGAACTAGAATTTCGTAACGCTATTAATCAGGCTATTGACGAGGAAATGAGTCAGGATGAGAACATCTTCCTGATGGGTGAAGAGGTAGCTGAATACAATGGCGCTTACAAGGTAACCAAAGGACTGTTGGATAAATACGGGTCGAAACGGGTCATCGATACCCCCATCTCGGAACTTGGATTTGCCGGTATCGGGGTGGGTGCATCCATGAACGGCCTGCGGCCGATCGTCGAGTTTATGACGTTCAATTTCGCCTTGCTGGCGACCGATCAGATCATGAACAATGCCGCCAAAATTCGGTATATGACCGGTGGACAAATTTCAATGCCGATTGTTTTTCGCGGTCCGAATGCTTCGGCCGGTCAATTGAGCGCTACGCACTCGGTGGCTTATGATGCGATGTATGCTCAATTCCCGGGATTAAAGGTGATATATACGTCGGAACCGGACGATGCGAAGGGCTTGCTGAAGTCGGCGATCCGTGACGATGACCCGGTCCTGTTCATGGAATCGGAGCAGATGTACGGATTGAAAGGCGAAGTAAGCGAGGAAGAGGACTATACGATTCCCATAGGGAAGGCCAAGGTGAAGCGTGAAGGAAGTGACGTGACCGTGATTGCCCATGGGAAGATGTTCCATGTGGCCAAGCAAGCGGCCCGGCAATTGGCGAAAGATGGCGTTGAAGTTGAACTGATCGATCCGCGGACCGTGAAGCCGCTGGATATGGAAACGATCGCCAAATCGATCAAGAAAACCAATCGCTGCGTTGTAGTCGATGAGCAGCATCCCTTCAGCGGATTTGCATCCGAGGTGGGCTATTTGATCCACCGCGATGTGTTTGACTGGCTGGACGCTCCCGTAGTACGAGTAACTTTGCCTGATGTGCCGGCCCCCTATTCCAAAAAGTTGCTTGACGAATGGCTCCCGAGCCCCGATCAGGTGATTGACGCCGTTAATACCGTCACGTATCGCAAGTAGTAAAGCCGTTAATACCCTGACGGAGCGGAATTGGTGAATTTTAGCACTACAAACATTTTTTAAATAGAAATTATGAAGCTCAAAGCTGAAAGCTCAAAGCTTGAAGGCTACTCGGAATTGCTAATAAAGTAAATGAATGATTTAACCATCCAGAGTAGCCTAGAGCCTCGAGCCTCCAGCCTCGAGCGAAAAAATTGAAAATTTTTTCTTATGGCTGTAAAGGTCCCCATGCCCAAATTGAGTGATACGATGGAAGAAGGCGTCATCGCCGGATGGAAAGTGCAGGAAGGTGACAGCGTTGAATCCGGTGACGTGATTGCTGAAGTTGAGACGGACAAAGCGACGATGGAAATGGAGGTGTTTGACAGCGGCGTCATTCGTAAGCTGCTGGTCAGCGAAGGAGATACCGTACCGCTGGGTAATACCGTCGCGGTAATTGGTGAAGAGGATGAAGATATCAGCGATTTACTGAATGAGATTGAACAGGAGCAAAGCGGGGCCGCGGTCGAAGCCGGAAAAGAGGAAGCCGCATCTGAATCGGCCGGCGCCGCACCCCAAACGGAGTCTGTGCCGCAATCCGAACCATCGACCGATACAAGCGACGAGGTAGATGTTCAGCCCCAGCCGCAACCTTCTGCTGCTCGTCCGGCTGCCGACACGGAATCGGGTAACGGACGCATTAAAGCCTCCCCGCTGGCGCGTAATATGGCGGAGGATCGAGGTATCGATCTTGCCCGGGTGGATGGTAGCGGACCCGGCGGACGTATTATCAAGCGCGATATTGAAGAGTATAAAGAGAAAGGAGCGGGCGTACCTACTTCCGAGCCGGCTGCTTATGCTTCACGTGAAAGCAAGGAAGTCCGCGTCTCCCAGATGCGCAAAACCATTGCCAAGCGGTTGGCGGAAAGCAAGTTTACCTACCCCCACTACTACGAGACGGTCGAAATCGACATGGAGCGGGCCATTGCAGCGCGTGAGGAAATGAATGAAGTGAGCGACGTGAAGATCAGCTTTAACGATCTCGTCGTCAAAGCCGCTTCCCTGGCCCTTCAACAGCATCCCTGGGTCAACAGTACCTGGAACGGCGATACCATCACTCAACACGGTGAAATCCATGTGGCCGTGGCGGTAGCCGTGGAAGAGGGACTGCTGACGCCGGTTATCCGCAATACCGACCAGAAAGGCATCCGTTCTATATCCAGCGAAACCAAAGCGTTGGCCGAGCGGGCCAAAAACAAGGACCTGGATATGAACGAGATGGAAGGAAGCACCTTTACGGTCAGCAACCTCGGCATGTTCGGCATCGAAGAGTTTACCGCCATTATTAATCCACCGAATGCCTGCATCATGGCCGTCGGGGCCATCCAGGACAAGCCGGTCGTCAAAGACGGGGAAGTGGTGCCCGGAAAACGCATGAAAGTCACCCTCTCCAGCGACCACCGAATCGTCGACGGCGCCAAAGCCGCCGACTTTCTGAATACCTTCCGGCAGCTGCTCGAAAACCCCATGAGCATGATGTTGTAAGGATGTGGCCCCGATCACTGTCGTGCCACGCTCTAGGTTCCACGCTGATATAGCTTGGAATTTGTAAGCTGCTGTAGGTTTCTGGCAGGCAGATCGACAATAGAGTAAAAATGCCCTTGAGACCAAGTGAGTACGCAGCCAGTAAAACAATCTGAAAACGGATCCGGCCGAAAGCGGGGCGGCGGGTCCGAAGCATTAAAATTTTCGGGTGTTGAGGCGTTGTACTATGCCAGACGCATTATTGGCATCAAATCTCACTAGCCTGCAACCAGAGAGAAAAGTTTCCGAGCAAGGAACCGCCGCCCCGCTTTCGGCCCTGGCACCCTATTCCGAAGACTCCGCCGGCTGCTCCTGTTTCTTCCCTTTTCGCTGCTTGATGTACTGATCGTATATCTTCGTGTCGCTGGCGATGTAATCTTCCAGCTGCCGGGAAGCGTCCGAGGTTTTCTTGGGATTCCACGGGTCGGCGAACGATTCCTTCCATATGATTTCGACTACATACGCAATCGTGCGGACGGTCCGGATGAAATATCCCGTATATAGGACCATTCCGGGGACAAAAAACAGGTACTTGAGCTTTGATCGACGATCGTCGCCAATGGCGAGGTATAACAGGTATTCGATGAACTTGGACCCCGAATACAGAAGGAACGACAGGAGGAGAATATATACGATGTAGGTGTTGAAGTTGATTAATATATCCACCAGGTAGATCCAGAAGACGATATTTACACCGAGGTTAAAGAAGAGATTTTCAAGTACCGAGATAATATTTTTAAAGTGAGAAGCCTTGGAAACCATCAGAATGTCCCGGTGCTTGCGGAGGCGGAACCGGATAAGGGAGCGGCTCCACCGCACCCGCTGCTTGGCCAGGCTGAAAAAGGAAGTCGGCACACTGGTTAGTGCAGTGGCTAAAGGTTCAAAATGGATCTTGTAGCCCAGCTTCCGGATTTTGGTCGTCAAGTCGCCGTCCAGTCCCGGACCGACATCCCAGCCGCCCACTTGCTCAAGCAGATCACGCCTAAAAGCGCCGAATGCTCCCGAGACAATCCGCAGAATTCCCAGCTTCGCGTTCACCAGGCGGGCGACCGTAATCGTGAAGAAATACTCGATAGTTTGCAGGATGGTAGCCAGGCTCTCCTCTTTGTTTCGGACTTCCAGGTTCCCGGCAACGGCGCCTATCTTCCCGTCCATGTAAAAGGGAATGAGAATACGTTCCACGGCATCCCGGTAGAAGGAGCTGTCGGCGTCAAAATGAAGTACATATTTGCCCTTCGAGTAATTGAAACCCAGGTTGGCGGCCGACGCTTTTCCGCCGCGGGTATCGGTCGACAAAAACAGGTCGATATCACCGTTTCGCTCCATCTGTCGTCCCAGCAACTCCGAATGATCCTCGGAGCCGTCGTCGATGATGATCAGCTCAAAATTTTGATAGGTTTGCTCTTTAAGGGTGCGTACAAGGCTGTAATAGTTCTCGGCTTCGTCTTTGCCGGGCACGATGATCGATACGAAAGGCATCTCCTTCCATAAACGCTGACGGGCTTCGTGGTAGGCGCTTCTTCGAAACCGGCGTTCAAATATATAGATTACGATACCGTAAACGTCCAACAGGATATAGCGGGGAAAATCAAAAATAAAATAAAACCATAGCAGGCGGACCAGGTCCGCGAAACTTTGCCGGCTGAGAAATTCGAGAAATTCTGCCATGGTCCCGTTTTACGGTTGTTTTTCCAGTTTTTCGAGGAGGTTATCCACCTGGTTGCGGGTCGAGGTGTTTTCCTCGACGAGATTTGAAGCGGAGGCCAGTTCCAGTTCAAAATCATTGAAATTATCCCGGATAAATTCTCTTAATGATTCACAAATCTCATCCAGGATTACTTCACTTTGCTGCCGACCTTTTTCGGAAAAAAGGATGAGCGCAGTGTCCAGGTTGCGGAATATAATTTCGTCAGCCGGCTTGATAATCCCACTGATGATTTCCTGGAGTTCACTAACCAGGCGCTCGATCTCGCCCTTGCCTATTGCGGACTGCAGATCCGAAAAATTCATAAATTTGACTGCTCCGATGCAGCTCTGGAATTCCGCTTCTTTTTTTCGTTCCGATTCCCGCTTCAGGATACGCAAAAAGTACGGCTCGTCAATGATGCCGTTCAAATCCTCGTAGCCGGACAGCTTGACCGCTACCTTGCCTTGTGCGGCGTCGCGTCCCAGCGATGTCAGAAAATAGTTTTTGAATTTTCGCTTTACCAGATGCTCTACTTTGTTTTCGGTTCCACAGTTGAGGCACAGCGAGTTGATCTGGGGATTTTGGAAGGTATGATCACAATTCTGGCAGTTGTATATGACGCCCGGCTTGTCATAATCCACCCCGATATGCTTGAGTATGCGGTTGCACTTGGGACAGACCATGTCGGTGGTGTCGCCGGCTTCGTAGTAATCCCCCTGGGCCGAGACATTCGCACATTGAAAGTGGTGAATCAGGTCTTCGTTGTTAATATCGGAACTGCCGCACTTCGGGCAGCATTCACGGTAATGCAGGTAGCTACTGAAACACGAGTTGCATACGTGCAGTGAATCGGCAAATGAAGAGGTGAAAAAGCCGCTTTTTTCGGCCGCATTCATCAATTTGAGGATCTCGTGCTCCCGCTCAAACTCGAAGTTGGCGGTGAGCATCGGGTAGACATATCCCATTTTTCCATAGCGGGTGGGGATCGGCTCCAGGGCATTGAGGTCGCGCGAAAACATGTACTCGGCAATTTTTTTGATAATCCGATTTTCCGGGATGGTATCGTCGGTCGTACGCGAGTGATTACGCTCAACGCGTGAGAGGGTTTTCTCGAATCGTTCGCTGGAAAAAGGTTTGACCAGGTAGTCCGTAATGCCGTAGTCAAAGGCGTCGATGGCGCGCTCCTGCTGACCCGTGACCATGACGATTTGAATGTCGTCGCGTCGTTCTATTTCATCCAGGACGTCAAACCCGGTCATATCCGGCATTTTTACGTCCAGAAAAACGACGTCGATATTGTTTTGCTCCGAATTATAGAGTTCTTTCGCCTCGGCTCCGTTTTTGGCTATACCGATTAAATTTAAACGATCACCGAATTTCTTTTGCACATAGTTTTTCATCAACGCCTGGAAAGTGGGATCATCGTCGACGACGAGGCAATTGAGTTTCACGGCGGTACAGGTTTATGAGTGTTTTGCTGTATTAATTAAATTAAATGCTGACCATTAAATAGCGACTCGAGGTAATCTGTAGACATTATTGGTTCAGATACAGCTTTAAACAGTTTCAAGTCTCTTCCACTTTTTGCAATGCTTCCTGGATGCGTTCCAGATCAAAGGGCTTAATGATAATGTCGGCAAAGTTATATTGGGATGCCCGTTCCTGTATCTTATCATCCCCGGTCATCAGGATGACCTGAACGTGATCAGGTATATCCAGCTCCTCAAGCAAATCGAAGCCGGTAGTATCCGGAAGCACCACATCCAGAAATATCAGGTCTAGTTCGTCACGATGCTGATCGAGGAGATCCCGCGCTTCCCCGCCACTGCCGGCAATGCCCAGCAGGTTGAGTTTATCCCCCATTTTTCGGGATATGATGCGTTTGATCAACATCTGTATAATTCGTTCGTCTTCTATAGCAATGCAATTAAATGACATATTTTGGGGATTGCTGAGATTACCTGTAATGAATTATAAATTTTGAAATGGAGTTCATGAAATCGTAATAAAGGCCCGTGCTTGCATCTGTTATCCTATGGATTACCGGCATTGTTATTACGGTTGTGCAATAGAAGTTATGTTAGTTTACGATCTGATCTTAATTCAAAATTCAGAATTTTTAATTTATAAACGCTGCTTAATATCGCGGGTAATACTGGCAATCGATTCAGGATTGGAAAGGTTGTTGATGATTCCATCCGCCAGTCGACTGGTTAAGGCCTCAGGACCTCCGTGAATTTTATAGAGGAAAATGGGTTTTAAATAGATCGCTTTTTCATCATGGGTTCGGATGCGGCGAATCAGCCTGTAAATAATATACTCGCCGACAAAATCCAGGATGAAAGCGTCATACGAGGCCAGTCGATCCAGATCCACCGGGAAAAGTGGATTGATACGGGCAAACCTCAATTCGTCGTATTCAATTTCTTCTATGGTGAGATCGTGGGCCATATTTCAACTTTTTTAAGTATGACATCAAGTCCGATATGTTCATTAGCTCGCCATACATCCTCCACATTCGGGTTAAGCGGCTTTAGCTCGACGATAACCCGGCGATTGGAGTAAAATTGATCGGTTGTGGTATAAATATCTTCATCCGGCTGAACACCATCCGTCCAGTGTTTATCTCGTAAATATTCGTTATGGGCCATGTAGTAATTATCCAGTATGCCCTTACTGGTAACGCCGTTGTCGAAGTTGATGGTGAGTTTCTGACCTTCCCTCAGGTAGGCCACGCTGCTTTTGGTAAAGGAGGCGCGGATCATGATTTCAGAGGTATCGTGGACCAGCGTCAAAATACGTTCAGCATTCATTAGAATGCCATGTTCGTTGGCATAGATATTTCTTATGTGTCCACTGACCGGCGATCGAAAAATTCGAAGTCCATCGAGTGAACGTCCTTTGCCATATGCGGTCAATGCCGGGATATTTCCCATGTCAGACTGCAACTCACTTTGATGTTGTTTCAGGTTTTTTTGTTCTTGCGCCAGAACGCTGATGCGGTTTTTTTGCCCCACGATTTGTTGCTCAAGATCGTGGATGCGTGCGGGAGATTGCACGTCCAGCCTGATTTCTTGAACGACCAGCTTTTTTTGCTTTTCGAGATGAGTCAGCTGCCGGCGCGCCCCCTCCAGTTTCTGCCGGGTGAGAGCCAGCTCTCGTTTTACGTCACCTAACTCGTTATGCAGGTTTCTTTGCGTTTGTGTAACACTCTTCAGGCTGTCCAGGTTTTGTTGCCAATTGGCGAAGGTATAGGCAAAAAGAGAATCGCCGGCCTCCACGCGGTTCCCTTCTAAATGGAAAAGGTGGGAAACCTTGATTTGAGTGGGAGCTCGCAGCGTTAAATCTCCCGTAATGACTTTGCCATCCCCGTCAAGCGTGATATAGCTTGATACGGCGTAGTAAATCAGGACCAGGGCTACCAGTGCGAGAAAGCCGAGATAGATCGTACGTCCCCAATCGGTCGATTGAACCGGTTGGGGTTTTTCTCGGGTCCCCCGAATTTTGGAAGATTCGGAACGATATGAAAACTGGTCGCTTCTCATTAGTCGTTTGAATTTAAATAGAGGTTGTCCAGCCGCATGAGTGACTTCAGATCATGCGCAGTGAATCCTTGATAATCACGGTATTGCTGCAGTGAGTCAATAAAAGATTCAAGGTCTTGAATAGAGGCAAACTCCGACATATTCAATGCCACATTGATTTTATGCGCAGCCGATTCCCATTCGCTGCGAATACGCTCGTTCAAGACGTCCGGTTTGCTGGTACCGTAGGCCATAATATTAATCTTGTTCACCCATTCCGTGATTTCCTTAAATATATCATCATAATAGGTCGGAATGGAAACCGAAAGCCTGAGATCATGCTTTTCAGTCAGTTTTGCTGCTTCCTTTAACATTCCGAGATAATAATCTTTATACATCTGCTGCCGGGCCTCCCAGTCGTCAAATGTATGAGGCTCCACATCGAGATGGACTTCGCCAGCTCCCATCGATGCGGCCTGCTTTACCGTTTCTGTCAGGTCGTCGCGTTGATCGGGATAGATCAGTTTATTGCTACCGATCATCAAGGCGACGCGAATGCCGGCGCGTTTAGCGGATTCTATAAAACCTCGGGCCTTTTCATGCAATTGATCGTCCGGTCCGGGCGACAAATATACCGTTCGGATACCATGTTTGTTCAAGTAACCTAATAAAAAGGAATTGGACTTGCTTTTAAAAGAGGCCGACCAGATGTAGAGGCCGTTAAGGTGGTTATCGGTCCGGTGGTCGACCGTCAGCGATCGGTGTTCGATGAATTCGGTGATGGGTCGGGGATGGACATATCGATAGATCCTCAACAGTTTCAGG
>CAJXOW010000019.1 GCA_913057825.1 uncultured Balneolaceae bacterium
TGTCTGGGAAGGTATGGTCCTTCAATTATTGCTTTTGAACCCAGAGGAAATCAAGACCTATTTCCGCATCATTCTGATCCCCTTCATATCGAACCGTCATGGTATGAGATCCTTTCTCGAGTGAGAGCTTCTTGGAAGTATAGTTGCGCAACACATTTAAAAAGCCCCCTTTTAAGTTAAGAATCCCATTCTCCCCGCCAAAGCCAACGTCTGCATCATCAACACTTATAGAAACCTTTCCGGATACCTTCATCTTGGCAACTGTCATCCATAATCTGTATTCTCCGGATTCAGCAACCTCGAAAGGAATAGATAATGTTTCTCCTTTCTCTCTCGGATTCCAAACTAAAAGCTGACCATCCGCCCAGAGGTTATGTTCAAGTAATTTTATTTGTTCAGTATCCTTGACGAGCGACTCGATCTGATAGAATTTAGCGCCAGAAGCCCTTCCATCAGCTTTTGGCGACCATTTAGCAAGTTCCAGGTGACGTACATCCTCATCCGAAATGGGCATATGGTCATCAATTGCACCCGGCCGTGCATAATAATAACTCGAACGAGCATACGAAAAGTTGGGATTCTGGGTATGCTGAAAAAATTCCATATTAAAACTCAAGTTATGTTGAAATGGAATGGGATCGACCACATGCCACCGGTTGTTGGTCACAAAACCGCGTGTACCGGGTCCGTCATTTCTTGGTTGTGCTGCATACGGAGTATCAAACAGGTCGGAGGATGACCACGCATAATTGTAGTAATCTTCCGAACCCGTTCCGTAAATGGATGGATGCTCTTCATTATCGACGAATATCTTCTCATCACCTTCTCCCCACCAATTTCCACCAGTGGTGGGAATTTCAATCGGATTTTTCAATATGGAGGCCGCTCCCACGAAGATTCCCTTGCCTCGAATATTGGCGAATGGCAGATCATATGGAGTATATCGATTCATATTATGGTCAATTCTCCACTTTGCATGAAAATGCATCGAACGATCAGTTTTCCAGTCATAATCCGTTTGTACTACGGATCCGTGCACCTTTACATGCTGATTTCCCTTATTCTGAACTTTAATGCTGACAGATTCTTTATACGGCATGACAAACCGTGCAATCATGGTTCCGTCATCCCGAACGGTAAATGGTACTGATACATATGGATTTATACCCGGCGCCGCACCAAAGAAATCGCCCAGGGGCATCTGAACCTGTCCCTTGGGTGAACCGTCGAATGAAATATTTAAAATAGTCTGACGCAAAGCCTTGTCCATTTCAACAGCATCCACTTTAAGTTTCAGCCGTTTTATAGCTCCTTCTCCCTTGTGAGCAAATAGCTCTCCGGTCTCATCCGCACCTACCGCTGCTGATACAGCAGAACCTTCCGGATAGCTGTAGCCTTTATCCGGGTTGGACAATATTTGGGCTGCCTCTTTTATCTCATCTTCATAGGTCACCAGATCCTGGGGAGTAAAAGTCTCAACGTCGGTTTCCTCCTCATACTTACGGATCTGCAGATGGTAGAAATGAATTTTATCTATATTCCCGGTCCACTCAATGCGTAGATTCTCTTCGAACGGAATGGGAAAATATCCCGCCTGGCGCTGAAAGAAGGTCCCCTCCAATAGATCGGCACTAAGGTTCGAATCGTTCAGCTGTTCCAGAAACGGCATGTAGGTTTTCTGCAAGAATCGCGGCATTGGCCCCTCATAAATGGGAGAGTCCGATCCATCCAAATAAACCCGCACCGTACCCCTTATATAGGCCGTCCAACCGCGTACAATAGCTCCAGGTCCCTCGACGTCGCAAAGAAGATAGGTGCCCACATTGTCCTCGCCGGGTTCTTCCAGCACGGCTTCAA
Source organism: uncultured Balneolaceae bacterium (assembly GCA_913057825.1). Lineage (GTDB taxonomy): Bacteria > Bacteroidota > Rhodothermia > Balneolales > Balneolaceae > CAJXOW01. The sequence continues at coordinate 1,858 of CAJXOW010000019.1, forward strand.
AATTGGGAATGGGTTCCCCTCCGAAACCGTCATTGTTGGAAAACCAACCCGGTCCGTTAGGCTGATCACTGCGCCGGTCATACGAACTATACTGTATCATTTTATAGTTCTTCTCCGGATAGTCAGCCAATCGGTCGAGATCAACCATGTCTTTGATTAAAGTACCTGTAGTGACGGTTTGTCCTACAGACACGGATGTAAAGAACATCACTGCGAATATGCCCGTGAAAACGCCGGCAGCAAATCGAAACAGCACGTATCTGATGCCCATTCTGCTCTTATTATTTGTGTATCTCATATTTATTTGTATTTAGCAGTTGTTGTTTAAGTGGATTTAAAAAAATTAGCCCTCTCTATATTACATTGAGATTGATCAGCAAGTATGTTTACCAGCGAGTGATTTCTTATATTTTATTTCTTATAACTGTCCCATACATTTTTTAACTCCGTTCGACATTCATTTGCACCCATATTCACGCCTGGGTAACGGAAGCGGAAGTCGACGATACCAGCTGGTCTCCGACTTTACGATTATATATGCCAAACAGCATGACGATGATAAAGCACGCCAGCGGCACCCAATAGGCAAAATGTATGCTCCCGGTATAATCAGAAATCAATCCCATTATAGCTGGGAAAGCGGCGCCGCCCCCGATGCCCATAATCAAACCGGAACTGCCCATCTTGGTATCCTTCCCCAGCCCCTTGGAGGCCAATCCGAAAATGGTGGGAAACATCAGAGACATAAATCCGGATATGGCTATTAACGCAATGACCCCGAAATATCCACTGCCGGTTATTACAAAAAAGGTACTGAGTATAGCAAGCAAGGAGGATGATATTAGTAACGTTGCCGGTTTGATGTATTTCATTAAGGTGGTATTGATAAATCGGAATAGCGTAAACACAACAAGTGAGATAATGTAATAAGTTGACGCCGTCGCCTCTATTATATTCAATTCCTCCATTACGTATCTGATTATAAAAGACCATACACATATCTGGGCACCGACATATGCAAATTGAGCCAATACGCCGAACATGTAATTTTTGTTTTTAACCAACCGCTTAACAGTGGGCCAAAAATCGATCTTGTTGCTTTCCGTTGATCCTTCAGGCATCTTTGTTTTGTAGATAATCAACCACAGTACCAGCAGCCCAAAACCTACTGCTACATACGGACCCATAACGGCATCCAGTTCAGCCTCCTGTATATTATTCAACGCCTGGGCGCTCATATTTCCTCGTTCCTTGGCACTGGAAAGGTTTAATTGGGACAGTATATAGAACTTGCTCAATATTACCCCGGTGATTGATCCCATGGGGTTGAAAGATTGAGCCAGGTTCAGCCGTTGAGTCCCCGTCTCCTCATCCCCCATCGCAATAATGTAGGGATTACAGGAAGTTTCAAGTACCGTCAACCCACCCGCCAATATATACAAGGCGACCAGGAAGTGTCCGTATTGCATGGTCAAACTTGCCGGATAAAAAAGCAGCCCGCCTATAGCATACATTCCCAGTCCCAGTAAAACACCCTTCTGGTAAGTAAATCGCTTAATGAATATGGCGGCCGGAATAGCCAGTGAGAAGTAGGAGCCATAGAACGCTATCTGTATCCATGAAGTTTGAAAGTCGGTAAGGCTCATAATTCTCTTGAATGCCGCCAGCAGCGTATCGGTCAGGTTATGCGCCAACCCCCACAGAAAAAACAGACTGGTAATTAAAATAAATGGCAGCAACGGAGCATTCAGACCTGATTTCTTGTTTGTTTCAGAACTTTTTTTGCTGCTTGCCCCCGTGGTTTCCTGAGTGTTCATATGTATTAAGGTAGATTTACTTAATTCTTTAGAATTCCGTCTGCTTATACGATCTCCGATACACTAATCTCTCAGTCAGTCTTATTCTGTATTCACCTCTTCCCTTCAAAAATTTGAAAGCGCATGCAACCGCCCTCTGCAAGAGTACTTCCCACTTTTATACCAAACCTACAAGCACTTGCTAAAACGTTAAAGTTAAGAACAATTTAAATTATTTAGCGAAACTATCAAAGTCAAACAAAACGCAAATCCAGAAATGCTCTAAACTTCAACCCCGGCATTGCGTAAAAATTAATTTATTGCTAAAAATGACTGATATGCTTCTCCGCCCCGGGTGGGAAAAGTATTATATCCCGGTACTTCACTTTCTTTATTTCATTTTTTCTCCACGGTAAAGGTGTAATTTTTCCGGTATGAGCGATCATACATATCGGTTACCCGAATCTCAATCGTATGCTTACCGGCAGAGAGATGGTCCGGCAGATCTGTATGCCAGAGATGAGGAGATCGGATTGGATTTGACGGTCTTCTTCCCTTCAGCAACCTACCGTACTCACTCCACATATTCCGGTGCAATAATACAAAGGGATCCTTTTTATAGACTTGCTGCATAGTCATCCATTTGCTCGACCGACCATTTATCCGGTACTCTACCCGCGTTGAATCCGTGCCAAGAAAATAATTTACAAAAAGCTGATTACCATCTCCTGCATACGGGCTGGGCATTTTGTCATCCGGCCCCCATATGCGCATCTTAAAATCTTTGGGATAATTCGCCGCCTTATAATCAAACGTGAATTGGTCATTCTCCACGTTAAGCACAGCATAGCCATTTGGAGTTCCGTCTCGCATCAGCGTTCGTGGGACCCCCCGCTTATCCGGTTCGCCCGACCACCAATCACCGCCGGAAGTTCCTACCACATAGTGAATATGCGGTTTCGCTCCTTCCCATCCATACTTACTATCCAAAAAATGAAATTCCTGTTGATGCCGGTGGGCGGACAGGGAAAGATTATGGGGATAATCTTCCAGCATGTCCAAAAGCCTGCGGCGATCCTTTTCACGAAAATATCCCTCCTCCAAATGCAGCGGGATATGGAAGGCTATGACCACCAGATGATCCGTCGGTACATGTTCAAGATCATTCTTGATAAACTCAAGCTGTTTGTCTGTAAATCCTCCGATATAGTTACGCACCCCCTCCTCCGACGGATAGATTACATCATCGAGCAAGATAAAATGAGCGTTTCCATAATTGAAGGAAAAGGTCGGGGGACCATAGGTGGCCTCAAACGTCTCGTCGGAATGTTTATCCATTTCAGCATCAAAATTCAGATCGTGATTCCCAATTACATTATACCAGGGAAGTCCGATTTCCGCTACGGTTTGATTGTGATAATCAAACAGACCCAGTTTATTATATACGATATCTCCGAGCGTAATGCCGAACTTATACTTTTCGCTGTTTCTTAATCCCTCCACTATATCTTTTTTAAAGTAACCAATCTCCTTTTTGTTGCGAGGTTGAGGATCTCCAAACAACAAGGCTCGAAATGAATTCTCTTTTTCCCCTTCTTGCAAGGCAAAATTTATGGAATCCGGCAACGGGCCCGTTTGGTCTACGCCCTCATGATTCAAGTCCGGGGATCCTTCCGGTTTATGTATATAATAAAATTGCGGAAGGTTGTGATGGTTTACCGGCAATTTGTATCCAGCCGGTTTTATAACAAAAATGGTCCCTCCGTCCTCGTCTATGGACAAAGCATATTGTCCCGACTCGTCCGTCAGCTCCACATCCCGCCCATTCGAGACCGGCACCTCCGGTATTCCCTTTTCCCCGGGATCCCGCTGACCATTTCCATTCGAATCCAAATATACCGTTCCCCGTGCTGTTTGCTGTGCAAAGATAACAGCGGGCAGAAACCAAACAATAAACACTAATGTGCTCGATACAATTATTTTTACAAACGAGAACTTTTTCATAAAACTAATCATCTAATGCTGTAATTAACCTTTAAACAACCCCCTCGTTATACCTCGAATGCCGGCGTTCAACTTTTCATCTCTTCCTCATACATCCCTCGATAGATATAGCATGCCCTTAATTAATTTTTCACCCGACCCAAACCTCGGCAATTTCCAGGCCAATAATATTAGCCGTAATGCAAAGCTCGAGGAATTCCCAAGATGCCTATGGATAAAGGAACTATTCAAGTAATTATACAACACTATTTAACCAGAATCATACTCCGTGTTTCTCGATATTCTCCTGATTCAATACGGTAGTAGTAGACTCCACTATTCAACCCGCCGGCATTCCAGCGAATGGTATAAATGCCTGCCGACTGGCTCTCATTAACCAGCGTGGCCACCCTTCTGCCCAGGTAATTATAGACATGGAGTTTCACATGACTTTGAGCCGGCAAGGCGTACTTGATAGTCGTGCTGGGGTTGAACGGATTGGGATAATTGGGATGCAGGGCATACTCTGTCGGAACCTGCGGTTTATCTTCAATAGAGGTTGCCTGTTGCACTTCAACTTTCAACCTCGATTCCACCCGGGCATTACGGCTGTCCTCTATATAATAGACCACCTCATCTTTTCCCGTATAACCGGAATCGGGATCATACTTCAACAGACTGTCACCCACTACGCTTGCCGTCCCGTGCATCGGGGGATCAAATCCGCCAATTCGAAGTGAATCACCGTCAGGATCGGATGCGTTATCCAACACATTGACAACGGCGAACGTATCTTGTTCCACCGTGACCGACATCTCATCCACTACCGGCAAAACATTGTTGGGATACGTCCAATGCAATGTAGTATCATTCCCGGGAATAACAAAGCTCCTCCAAGGAGCTTCGATCCAGTCAGTCAACTCAAAATTAAACTTATACTGCTGCACTTGTCCGACCAACGAGGTATCATAATATGCCACACCGGAAAATAACCGATATCCCGGCACGCCGTCGCTCTGAGATTCCCGATTGGCCCGTACGCGTGTTTGGTCCTCGCGCAGCGGACCCCTGCCCTTGAATCCATTGCCCCGGACACCCACAATTATGGGGTTGAATATTTCCGGAATATAAATTCGAAACCTCACCGCCGTCATTCCAGATTGATCATCCCACGGGAGCCAGTCGTAGGCATAATCTGATTCTTGATCCTGTTCATAATAGTGAAGAGGCAAGTCAAGATGACCTACTCCATCCTCGATTGTATGAGCTTCTCCCGTTTCAAGTCCGCCGGCCTCAATCTCTTCATTCTGACTCGAATAAAATTTATATCGGATAGTTTGGGATTCCGGAATTTCAAACTCCGTCTCCCAATAGTCGCCGGCAATATGAGTCATGTTAAGTGTTGATTGCTCATTCCAGGCCAACGTATTACCATCCGGAAGCTGATCGGGGGCATCCGAGGTACCTGCAAAATTTCCTCTGACCTGGATGGTATCAGCGGGGCCAATCGTATCGGGCAATGTAGCCGTATTAAGACTCATGGAAATATTTCTCTTCCCGGGAGTACTTGCTATAAAGTTGACTTCAGATATATCCTGCTGATCGACCGAAAAGTTAATACTATCCGGACTAAAAGTAACCCCCTCAACCTCTCGTTCCGCCGGTCTAACAGTATATTCAGCATTATACAACCCATAGAAAACAAAATGTCCCAGTGAATCTGTACGCACGGTATCTGTTTCGCCGAAGCCCGATATATACAGCGGAACACCGGCTGCTCCATCTCCTGCCCCTTCTATAGATACACGGCCACTTGCCTGGTAAGTTTCACCGGGTCCTCTGTCCAGGACCAGGGAAATATCCTGCGATCCACTCTGCAAACTGCCGTCATGCGTAATTTGAACCAGGTAATCCCCCCCTGCGGGATCCGAGACCGTGACTTTCTCCACGTTATCAACGTCGTTCTTACCTTTCGTGGCAGCTGCCGAAGGATTTGAACCATCCAGCTTCCACGGATAATGGGTCGAATCGGGTCCGACGACCTTCAAATCCACGTTGTTTATCAACATCGGATCGGTGGGATCCAGCTGAGGTTCAGGGGAATTTCCCGGCGGATCCGTCCATGCCAGCGTTACATTTAATTCTTTGGAGTCCGGAGCAATTTCCAGGGGAACTTCGATGGTATCCCCTTCGTTCAACGATAACTGTTGAATCACATCCCCTCCGTGAAGGTTATCTTTCTTGATCAGCTCAGCCGCCCTGTGTGCATTTACCAATCCCCATCCATGCTTAAAGTCAGGTCCTTTATACGGCCCCGCTTCATCGGCGGTCTGAATCAATAACGCCTTAACCGTTGCTGCATAAAACGTCGAATCCTGATTCAATCGACGAAACCACTCATGCAGCAAACCGATAGCGCCCGTGACATTGGGAGAAGACATCGATGTACCAGAAGAGCTTGAATAACAATCATCACTTGCAGAACATGAAGAAATCAGGCCTAAACCATTTCCAACCACGTCAGGTTTAATGCGGCCATCATCAGTGGGACCAAAACTGCTAAACCCGGTAACCTGAACATCAGAGGGATTTTGATAGCCATTATCTATATCGCGTACCGCTCCAACCGTCAGTATATTTTTCGCATTTCCTTTACTGCCTATAGATTCATACCCATTTTCTCCTCCATCGGCCTGTCGGATTCGCTCGGAGTATTGCCATTCACCGAAACGATATACGCAGTGACCGGGATCCGATGCCGGCGGACCCGACTCCCCCCTGTCATTACCCGCAGACTGGACGATCAAATAATGGGGATTGTCATAAGCAATGTCATCCCAACGCTCTGCCCCGTTCACATAAAAACCAAATCGGTAATCCTCTTCCAGACTAATAGTTGGATCACCATGCCAGACTGGAAACTCCTCATCCGTATCATCCCGGCAAGCTCTATTTCCACCCCATCCATCCACCGTACCGTAGGAGTGGTTCGAGGCGACCAGTCCATTTGCGGCAGCCGATCTCATTTCGGAAAAATCATTATTCCAGTTATGAGCTTTTATTTCGGCTTCCGGCGACATGCCTTCGGCATCCGGATTTACCCCTGCAGCAATCATGGTACCCGCCACATGCGTGGCATGGCCACTCAGCTCATCGGGATCGTCAATCTGAGTTACACGTCCCTCATATTCCTGGTGTGTAACGCGTACCCGTCCTCCATCCCATTCACCGAGGGTAATTCCTTTACCGGTTAGGTCAAATCCGGATATACCGCCGGGCTGAATTTTGTCAACTGCAATACTCGCCTGGGCATCTACATTATGGGTAACATAATAGAGAGGTCGATTTCGCTGTACACGGACCAATTCATATAATCGTCCTTCCGAAAAAAATCTTTTTTCCAAATTCTGGACTTTGATCAGCGAATCCACCTGTTCTTGTTCTTTTTGATACTGTAACTCAGCTTGCTGCGCTTTTTGCAGTTGTTGGATCTTATTCGGCTGCGTTTGCTGTGCTTTAGTCACAGTAAATGTTATACAAAGAACTAAAACCGTTAAAATCATCCCTGAATATTTCATATTAAATCCTTTCCCATTTTAATCATTATTTTATTTTAGACTCAGCTATAGACTGTCCTAATGGAATTTTATAAGCTTTAGAAAAACTCTCTATTCATAAGCCTGAATCATTCAGAGTCTACAGCGTTATTTCACTTACTTAATGATGACAAACTTTCCGGTCTGCGTATTACCAGTCTCTTCATTCCTCACTGTGAAAAGATAAATTCCGCTGGCAATCGCCTGATTTACATTACTGGTTAGATTCCAATCTTCAAATCCTTTATTGGGATCGTTATGATTCAAAGTCTCAACCAGTTTCCCTGTCAGCGTATAAATCTTTATTGTACATCGTCCGGGTAGATTGATAAACTGAACTCTTCTGTCTTGTTCCAGCCAGCGATCCCGCGTTGGATCCGGTTTCTCCCAGGGAGGATCCATAGAATTGTAATCTACATCTCCCCGATAAGGATTGGGCACCACTGCTACTTCTCCCACTTCTTCCCTCGATCCAGTACCGGGGGTGACCGTTACCGCATTTACACGCTTGCTGGACTCTTGCGACGGAAATCCAAGCACCGTATCCGGTTTGGAAATAGCGGTAACGGTATAATAATACTCTACATTATTTAACAATCCGGTATCTTTAAATTCATGCTTTAATCCTATATTATGTCCGAATACGTTCCCTTTTACATCACTAATAGAGACAAGGGTCCACGGTCCGTCAACACTTTGGGTACTTTTGTAGACTCGATATCCTTCAAAGGGTTGTTCAGCATCATCCCAGCGTTGCGGGTCATCATATTTCTCTGCCGAACGATCCCATTTTAGGGTAACTTGCTTATTACTGGTTTCGACCGTAACATTTGGGGATGGCGGAGAAGAAGGAACCTTAAAATCCGGTGCCAATCTGTCAATCAATCGAGATTTTTCAAGCACTTCTTGCTCACTGTATCCATATACCGTTGCATATCGCCATGAAACGGTATCTCCCTTACCCAGGGAATTAATGGGACCAAAAGAATGAAAGGAAATGGTGTTCCCCTCTGTTACCTGATTGGTTTGAATCTCACCATTTGAAAATGCTTCATATCTTGATCCATCCCTTGTGAATTGCAGATCCTCCCAACCCCACCGGAAAGTCCAATCAAAGTTATTATTAGCTTGATTACGGGGAGGTAAAATTTTTACTCCCATCATGGTTTCCGTATTACCATCAGGACCGCCATCAGCATCCTGACCTATAATCATTTTATGATCGGGGTAATAAGTTACGTAATCATCAGTGTCTTCACCACCGGCAGGATAATATCCTACAGAGGGATTAAAAAATACTCCAAACCATGCATCTTTTATCTCTTTCTCGGTAAAAATGAAATCAAGATTAAATATATGAAACTGATTCATCGGTGCTGAGGCCCATGCCCAGCTTCGCTGATAAACATCAAGAAACATGGGATCATGATCCGCAACATTGAGAGCAGCGCGATTGTAGTCATTGTACCGAGTGACTAAATCCTGATCCGAATGAGGAGTGTATTCGGGATAATATGGATCTTCGGGATCTCCAATATCGATGGTATCTCCTCGATTAACTTTATAAACACTGTCCCACCGTGCCTCACTATAGCCCGCAAATTCATCGCCGGTATTCCATTGAGCAATCTGAATGGTCGTAACCATCGTATCTTGCCTATCCTCAGAAAGACCAGCAACGATAGGACCGATAGCGTAGTGATGTTCCGTATTACTACCGGGTGGAAACTCCGCATTAACAAGTCTTGGGTAACCAGAAATAGGCACCTGGTGCAGCGATCCATGATTATTAACCAATTCAATAATTTGACTAACATCATGAATCTCCCAGTCCGTCCGTATAAATTGACCTTTTGCAGTAAATGTTAAACAGAAAATAACTAGGAAAACCGCAAATCCAGCATAATACTGTCTAGTACGCATAAAGATATTAATGGATCTTACTTTTAACTGGTTAGTAAAAAAAGCAGGCTGGCCTGCCTAACGTCCATACCAGCCTGCTTTTTATAGTCAAACTCGCAAAAAGAACTATTTAAGCAGAAGCATCTTTTTGACTTTAGTTACGTTATCGGTCTTCAAGTGGTAGAAATATAAACCGCTTGCAAGACCTTTACCGTCGAATGTGACTGTGTAGGTTCCGGATTTCTGTTTTTGATCCACTAATGTTGCAACCTCCCTGCCCAAGACATTGTATACGGTGAGTGTGACATCTACTGCTCTTGGCAGACTATAGTTAATCTTTGTCTTGGGATTAAACGGATTAGGATAATTATCGCCGAGCGTTATCCGTTCGGGAATCTGGCCAGGCTCCTCAATAGAGGTTATCAGATAATCATCCGGGACATAATTGTAAAACTTCACCTCATCAACCCATCCGTTATAAAGCGGGCCGTCAGGCACGCCAAACGGGGTTTCCAGGTCCTCGAGTGCAGGGCTGAATGCACCGATCCTAAACGGACCATTTGAAAGGAACGGATGTCCGCTCGGGAAAGGATCACTGAGTATACTTTCCGATATTAAGGCAGACCCCTGTTCATCGATAAGTTCATTATCCGCATTATACAATTGACTGAAGACCGTATCCTGGCTCTTCATAACATTGACAATGCGATACCATTTATTTTCGGTTATCGTACTATCCAACCCGGTCAGATTCCCACTGTACTCATTGGTTAACACATTGGAGCCATTCTGGAAATAGGATGCCGGCACAACATTTCCTGCTCCTGGCGACCAAATCTGATAATTAAAGGCGTTCCACCCTTCGTAAATACCTCGTTGCTGTCCTTCCTTGATCAGGAATCGGGTACCGCCGGCAGGCAAGGAATCGGATTTAACCCAAAAGTCGATAACGAAGTTTTCGCTTTTCATATAAGCCGCATTGCGATCCGTCTGATAATTCGGCTCGCCCAGACCGGTTCCCAGGGAGATGTGAGAGGAGTCGCCTTCCAGGTAAAGAGCTCGGCTGGTTCCATTTGCTCCACCATCAACAACTTGTGGGTTACCACCCAATGTCCAGTCAAGGGAAGCACCGGTATTACCATTATTTTCGGGAGGCAAGTTTCCACTTTCAAAATCAAGATTAAGTACCATTCCAGCCGTGTCCTGGACCGCATAATTCATATAAGGACCTCGATCCGGGTTCACACCATTGGGGGCCGATGAAGAGAGCCCGTTTTTGGCCTTTCCCGAAACATAGTATTGAACCGTGGTTCCCGCTGGCTGGCCGGGAATATTACCGACATATTGTGATTGACTTTCAGCCATCTGGGTGGACTGCCATCCATTGCCTGCGTTGTAGTTCAACATAAGCTGATCAAGCTCACTTCCCTCAAAAAACTTGACCGTTGCCGCAACTTCTGTTTGTGTGTTCGGTGCAACCTGATCCAACTTCGTAACATTACTGATAATCGGGGCAGTCTCGTAACTGCGGATAGTATTGCTTATGCGCAACTCGTCCAGGAATCCATCTACAAATGCATCAGCCAAGCGCGGTGGATCGGGATATTTCATGAACCCGATGTTAATATCAGCTGTATTAAAGGTATCTGGAGGATGAAAAAGGTCGGGATTGTAATCGCGCGAAGCGAACTCAACCAGATTCCCTTCCTTGTCATGAAGCAGCAAACCGGTGATATTTTGACTGGCATCACGCATATAGGTCATATGGAACCACTCACCGGTCTGAAAACTGCCGGGGCTGGTATCGGTATTCAACCAGCTCCAACCCAGCAAAGTAGAATCTTCAAATGCCCGGTAGTTTCCGCGGAAGCTTCTAAAATCACCGCGACCAATCAACTGGTAGTTATATCCTGCAGGCCCATCTTCATGCTGCATGGTCTTAACCACAATACGGGGACGCCATCTCCAGTCATCAGTTGTCTCCCCAAACGTTAAAATATTTACCCAAATCTCTATGGTCCAATCTTCAGCCAACCTCAACTCTTTATGATCAGGTACAATCACGCCCGTGGTATCGGTTGGCGAACTATTATCCAGATATAACATCCTGTTAAAGGCATCACCGACATTAGAGTTCACATACCCATAACTCTCCCCATAAAATTGTCCATCGGCAGGCCCCAAGGTCGATTCATTGTCCAGACTTTCGTCAAAATGCATAAGCAGAACCGTATTGGAATCAGCCTCAAATGGCGACATGAACTGCTGGGCGTTCATCTCCTGACTAAAAACCAACGTCAATAGCAATAAAGAAATTGAAAATACGCTCGTAAATCGTATCTCATCAATCATATTATCCCCTTACTTTTAGTTTGGATTTTTAACTATGTGCCAAATTCAAAACTTAGCTAAAACCATTTAGCATATTAATTTAATCCTTGCAACTCTGGACATAATCTATTAAATAAATTAGTAGTAATCAAAATTCACTCATTAAAAATTCGTGTAATTTTATTTTCCCCATATATATCACCTTGTACCTGAAACCCAGCTTAAAATGCTATCGCTGGAAACGAAAAACTTTTTCGGGAAAGTAAAGTTCAGATTAGAAAAACTATAAATTAAACAAGGCATTAATAAAAAGTAGTCGATACAATTATGACAAATCAAGCCAGTTGGTCTAGCATTGCAATCTTCACACTATTTGTTCTTACCACCTTTTTGTATGCCTGTGACAATCCATTGTTCAAAGAACCGGGCAAGGCAACTCCTAATAAGCCCCCTGAAACAACCATGGTTGAAGTGCCTGTTGAGGGGGACACTTTATTTGCTAATGTTACCCTTCATTGGGATGGTGGAGATCCGGACGGGTTTCCACAATATTATCAATGGAGTTACATCACCTTGAACCCTCAAACCGGGGATACGTTAAACAAGACCGAATGGTTTGATACTGAAAAAACAAGTCAAACCATTACTTTTACTTCTCCCCTTTCTATTAATAAACAAATTTTCAGGGTTCGAGCGGTTGATAATAAAGGAGAACCAGATCCCACTCCCGCCACCCGCTCCTTTTTCACCGAGCAAACCATTCCACCGAAGGTTAATTTTATTGAACCCTCCAACAATGCCAGCCGCTTTTACCTGGATCAACAAACGGATTGGTATACGGGACTTAAAATAGCTTATCAAGGCAATGACGAGGATGGTGAAATTCTAGAATATGGATGGGCTGTCAACGATGATAATTTTACCTGGACATCCGATACGACGGTAGTTATTCCACCTTCAGAATTTGGCAATGCGGGTGATCATATTATCCGATTGACTGCCCGTGATGATACTGACCTGCAAGCGACCGATCCCGATACCCTTCACATCTCGCTTGTCAAACCCACGTTCGATAAAGGAATACTTATTATTGATGAAACACAGGAAGACAAATTTAAAGGAAACGCAGCTTCCTACACCGACCATCAGATTGATTCGATGTACTCCAGTTGGATAAGTCCGAATTCCCACGACAGCTGGGATTTAAGGGATAAGAACGATATTCCATCCCGAGAAGTACTTGGTCAGTACAAGATGATATTCTGGCATGCCGACAATTGGTACAGCAGTTCTAGTGATGCTCACCGTCTACGTTTTTACACAGATGTCATATCCGAGTACATGAATGTTGGCGGCGATTTTATAATGAGTGGATGGAAGATCCTTAAATCCCTACGGCCTAATGTGGAATATCCGGCGACCTTTCAAGAAGGTAGCTTCGAGAGAGATTATCTCCATATTCAGCGTGCTGACATCTCTGGTATAAGTATTCCCGGAGATTTTGTTGGAGCCAACGGAGTGGGAGAAAACTTCACTGATGTTCGCGTCGACTCAACAAAAACCGAAGGATGGTTTCCCAATAATGGAAATATGGTAGATATCACAACGATTCCCGAACCGGGAGGTTTTACCAGTCCTATTTACGCCTATGAATGCAAAATGGATTGCGATAATCGGGATTACGTAGGACAACCTGTGGGATTAAGGTATTTAGGCACTTCTTATGATGCCATAATGCTCGGCTTCCCTTTGTTCTTTCTTCACGAGGATCATGCCGAGACAGCCATCGATGAGATACTGACTAATATGGAGTATCGGGAACCAAATAAATAGAAACTTGGGCATCCAGTCCGAAACGTGATGAATTGCTTCGCCAATGAACCTTGACTCATTTCCACTCCGGACTCCAGGTCTGGGGAGCATGTTTCGGACTGGTTCCCCAAGATTTATTGGGCTTTGGCCCCATTTTTAAGCTCAGAGTATCTCCCATTCGAATATGTTTATGTTCAATCCAGGGTTTCTGATAAACATTACCATTAATGGCTGCAGATTGAATAAATTTATGGGCATCTGAACTCCCTTCAGCCTTTATTACAAACGAATCCGAGGGATAATAAGCGGAGTCCAGTTTCATGGTTACCTGTTCAAACAGCGGACTGCTGATTTGATACGTTGGACGACCCGGGGCCACGGGATGGATCCCCATAGCACTAAGGGCGAACCAGGCCGAAAGCTGTCCGACATCATCATTACCGGAGATGCCGCTGGGACCTGCCCCGTAAAGCTGACCCATAATATCCCGGGTTACCCGCTGGGTTTTCCAGGGTTGACCTACAAAATTGTAGTAATAGGGCACTTGCTGACTCGGTTCGTTGCCGTGCCAGTAATGGCTGAACAATTCATGCCAGCCCGGGGTGATAAACTCTTCAAAGAAATGGTCCAGGTTGTCGATAAACTTCTCCCTGCCCATCAGGTCAATCAAGCCCTTCACATCATGGGGAACAAACCAGGAATAGGTCCAGGAATTTCCTTCTGTAAATCCTGCCCAGTGACGGGGATCGTAATTCGGCTTCCAGTCTCCATTTCTCTTTTTAGGCCGGAAAAAACCGGAAGTGGAATCAAACAAATTCCGATAGTATTTTGAACGCTTCATATACTGCTTATAGGCTGACTCATCGCCCCGTTGACCGGCCACCTGGGCGATAACCCAGTCATTATAGGAGTTCTCCAAAGTTATCGACACGGATCCCCGCTCCTTTTCACCGAAGTTTACATCGTAGGGGACATATCCGAGCTCCAAATAGTGATCGAGTCCCTTGCGGCCCGCATAATCGGTGGGCAGACTCGTTTTGATCCAGAATGAACAGGTTAACTCCCGTGCCGGACTGAGATTCTTCTCTTTTGCAAAAACCACTGCATCATCCAGCCCGTCGAATATAAAGCTCGTGCGCTGTCCGGAGCTCGCGCCGGTTATACCTCCCTTAACCAGGCCGGAAGTATTTGGAGATGCACTATTTTCCACGGTCTCACCCGGTTGTTCATTCATCGGATAATGAACCAGGGGATCCGATTCGATCCTCTCTCCTTTTCGAATCTTCTGTATCCCCTCTTGTTCCAGGGCCGCATCGTATAACCTGAAATCGCTGATCTCACCGGTAAAGTAATCCTCCCACTCATCGACTTCTCCATCCGATCCAATAAACCAGGGAAACGAGGAGGCATCGAGAGGTCCGGCGGGATGGGATCTTTCGGCTACAAGTTTTCCGTCGACATAAACGCCGATTTGCTCCTCGCTTTCGTAGCTGACAGCAAAGTGATGCCACTGCTGGTCATTATACTTCCATCTCCAGTCAAATGAAAGACTGTGCTGTTCACCATCCGCGAACCATGTGGTGGCCGCCCGTCCGTACCGATGCAGGAAGAGAGGAGAAAAATGCTCCTTATGACGAGCAACATAAATATCCGCCTGACGGGGGAGTCGATTGGCACTCTTCAGCATAGCCCGGTAGGCCGTATCCATATCATAGTTGCGGATTTTCTTCATATACGTATCCCCTATTACCGAAACCGCATGATCCGCTATCATCGTGTTGGTATATCTTCCGGCAAATTCCCATTTTGGGAGCCAACCTCCCTTCCGATATCTGTCAACCAACGTTCGGACCACATCATTCTGCACCTTCGGCTCGATAAGAGTCAACAGCGGGTGTTGAGAGCGAAACGTATCCCACAGGGAGAAAAAATGGTAGTGGGTATAATCTTCAGCGGTGTGAACCTTGTTATCCATACCCAAATATTTACCATCTGCATCTGACCACGTGTAGGGGCCCAGCATGGCGTGGTAGAGCGAGGTATAAAACTTCACTTTATCTTTTTTACTTCCGCCTTTCACCTGAATACGAGACAACTTTTCGTTCCATACCCTTTTTGACTCCTCACGAACTTGATCAAAATTCCAGTGGGATATTTCCGTTTCAAGGTTTAACATGGCCTGCTTTTCGCTGACGTATGAGATGCCCACCTTGACCATCACGGTTTCCGGCTTGGCAACCTTGTAATTCAGGTAGGCACCAATCTCGGATCCATTCTGGATAACGTTGCCCGACCGGGGAATGCCGCCGCTCCAGGTCCCATAGGAGTCATACGACTTGGATAGCTTCATGGCAAAATAGACGGTATAGGGCGTCTGTCCATTGCAAAACGGGTAGGGCATGGTAACAAAACCCGTTAAGGTACGCTTATCCTTTACCTTTATTGATCCATCCACCGGATGATCCGGATTATTTTCCAGGTTATGACTGATATCCAGAATTATATGATACTTTCCCGAGTCTGGAAGGGTATATTTATGAAATCCGACCCTTTTAGTGGACGTAAGCTCCGCCCGAACTCCGGAATCCTCCAATTTTACCCCGTAATAGCCGGGCTCCGCTTTTTCAGAATCGTGGCTGAATGACGATCTATACCCGCGTTCATAAAAGGAGGGCTTCCCCTTTCCGGGCATAACCAGAATATTGCCAAATCCACCACACCCGGTCCCCGTTACATGCGTGTGGCTGAAACCCTGGATATGATCGTCATGATACATATATCCGCCAAAATGAAAGTCGGTATCCGGGCTCAACTGAACCATGCCGTGGGGACGGGACGGGCCGGGAAAGGTATTGCCTTCTCCCATCACCCCTTCCGCTTTATAGACTCCCGTTCCAATAAACGGGTTCACATATTCAACCGGTTGCTTCCCTTCCTGCGCCCATACCTGATCAACCCCAGTCCCCCCAATAAAGATTAAACCAATACCAAGAATGAACAACGCCCGTAGTATATGAAAACGATTCATGATATCTCCCCTTCTTAGTTTATGTACTCCATTTTAACATTCAAATTCAGCAACTCCTGGACATCAGCCATCCGATATAAACCGCCATAAGTATTGAAGTTATCAAAATCTTGGTTTATACGACTTCTAATCATTCCAGACTTACGTTTAATACCCAACGCTCTTATTTAATAATTAAAACGTTTTAGCTAAAAATAAAATTTATTCACAAGCTTTCATTTTCGAATTTGTTTTTATACCTATGGGGAGAATTTCCTAAAAGACTTCATTTTAACATAATGAATAGGCCTGTGGTATCGTAGTAATTCGTATATAACAAGACTTTGTCTTGTCCCATCTAAATTTTAAATTATTCTATATTTTATAAATGGTTTGATGAATCTTTATTTTTCAATCCATGTGTTGATTTATCAAGTTTCATCATTCGGTAATCGTGATTGAGACAGATTGAATCATTTTATCTTAACACCCTTCCAAATTACTTATTTTTCTAAATCATTCATACTAAACATAACTTAAGTTTATAAACAGCGTGAAACGTTCATCCATATCTGATATAGCTAAACGACTGGGGGTATCCAATACCCTGGTCTCAATGGTTTTAAATGGAAAAGCCAAAGAAAATCGAATAAGTGAAGAAACCATTAAACGTGTGTTTGAAGTGGCCAAAGAACTCAATTATCAGCCCAATCAATTGGCGCGTGGATTACGTACGGGAAAATCCAAAACTATCGGACTGATAGTAGCTGATATCTCAAATCCATTTTTCTCACGAATCGGCAGAAAAATTGAAGATGAAGCAAGTAAATATGGATACCATGTAATATTTTGCAGTTCCGATGAAAATACGCAAAAAACAAAAACACTAATAAATGTATTGAATGAACGTCAGGTTGACGGTTTTATCATCTCTCCCACGGCAGGAAGCCAACAGCAAATAAAAGAACTGCTGGATAGTGACATTCCCGTAGTCCTTATCGACCGATATTTTACGGAGCTGGAAACTAATTATATAGCCATCGATAATTATACCTCCTCCTACAAAATCGTCAAATCCCTTATTGTTCAAGGATATAAACGCATTGGCTCCCTGTTTTTCAATACAGATATGGTCCACATGAAACATCGTATGAACGGCTACAAGGATGCTTGTAAAGAAGCCGGCATCCAACTTGATGAACGTTGGATTCGAAATGTAGATTTTGAAAATTTGGAAGAGAGTATTAAAAAAGAGATGAAAGCTCTGATAAGTCCGGAAATTGATTGTGATTCCTTCTTTTTCCCCACCGGAGAACTTGCAGTTAAAAGTTTGGAGGGATTAGCCGAAGATGATATTCACATCTTCAATCACACTGGAATCAGCTGCTTCGATGATCCGGAAGCCTTCCATTTCAGTCCTTTTCCAGTAATAACGCTGACACAACCCATCAATGAAATCGGGAATAAAGCAATTGATATTATCATGGAAGAAATCGAGTCTGAAAATGAGGTCGACTCTCCCCGTAAGGTGATCCTTGATTCTCACATCCTGGAACGACGTTACGAGTCTCACTAGTTTCTATCTGCTCATGGAATCCATAACAAATTTGTTTTTTTACTAAAAGGTTTTAGTTTTCTTTTTCAACTTGCATTTTCTGATAGTTGCATATCAGTTACTCATGTAGAGTTTTATATAAAATAATTTAGAATTATCTGCTTACTCATTTAAATTTATACATATTTGGCCATAATTAACTATAAATAATATGGGTGACAACAAATACGCAATTGGACTTGATTATGGAACAAATTCAGCGCGCGCACTGATCGTAAACATTGAAACCGGCGGAGAGATTATTACTGCCAGTCAGGAATATCCGGGAGGAGAGAATGGTATTTACTATTCGGAAGACAATCCCCTACTGGCCCGACAGTATCCTGGCGATTACGTAACGGTTCTTGAGAGAATTCTTACAAAGATTGTACAGCGGGCAAAATCAAGGCAGATCAAACCTGATGAAATTTATGGTATCGGAGTGGCATCCACAGCATCCACCCCCCTTCCCATAAATCATGATGTAAAACCACTGGCACTTAATTCCAAGTTCTCTGATAATTATAATGCCTACGCATGGCTCTGGAAAGATCACACCTCAACGGAAGAAGCCCGTCAAATAACCGAACTTGCCCGCAAAATAAGACCAGAGTATCTAAAACGTTGCGGGGGAACCTATTCCTCCGAATGGTTCTTTTCAAAAATTTATCATTGCTTAAAAGTAGATCCCGAGGTCTTTGACAATGCTTACACATGGCTGGAACTTTCGGATTTTATACCTGCCATACTTGCTGATATAAATGACGCCGACAAGATTAAACGCAACGTTTGCGCAGCGGGTCATAAAGCTATGTATGCGGAAGACTGGGGAGGGCTGCCCGACCGGGAATTTTGGGAGTCTCTGGATGATCGAATGGCCAAAATCAGTGATTTTATGTATGAAAATGCATACGGAGTTGATGAACCGGCTGGGTATCTCAGCAAAAAATGGGCTTCAAAAACTGGATTGAAAAAGGGCATACCAATTGCAATGGGTATCATTGATGCTCACGCCGGGGCCATCGGAACAGGGGTCGGGGAAAAAACCATGGTAAAGATTATTGGCACTTCAACTTGTGACATAATGGTTGAACCGCCCGATAATGTTGAAGAAAGCATTCCCGGAACAACCGGTATGGTCTATGGTTCCGTACTTCCTGAATATGTCGGCATTGAGGCTGGTCAACCGGCCGTCGGCGATTTATTCAACTGGTATATAAGTGAAATTTTGGGGGAAAGTGAAAAAGCTCATCAACAGCTTAGCCAAAAGGCCAAACAACAAGCCACTGGAGAAAGTGGATTACTGGCACTTGATTGGAATAATGGAAATCGAAGCATATTGGGGGATCAAAATTTAAGCGGGCTTATCATCGGACAAACCCTTAATACTAAAAATCATGAAATTTACCGCGCCTTAATCGAATCCACTGCTTTCGGTTCTTTATCGATTATTGAACGGATGGAAGAGTATGGTATTAGCATCGACAAAGTGATCAGCTGCGGGGGAATTACCAACAAGAATCCATTTTTTATGCAACTGTACGCTGATATTTTAAATCGAGAGATTAAAGTTTCTGCAATTTCAGAAACTGTTGCTCTTGGAGCTGCCATTATCGGAGGGTTTCATGCCTTTATAATGGATGGAGAAAAAACCTCTATACAGAGACTTCAACAGACCATCTGCACCTTACAGGATAGATCTTTTCAGCCGCGTTCTTCCGAACGCAAAACATATAAAGAGCTATATTCACTGTACAAAACGTTGCATGATGCATTTGGTGGAGTTGAAGCTTCTCCATCGAATATCGGCCACATTATGAAGCGATTGAAAGCGATCCAGCAAAAAGCAATAAATGCGAATAATTAGTTCTGAAATTTAAATTAGACCTCATCATACTACCTTAACACAATTTATTACTTATGAATGCACGAAAACTGAACGATGAACCAAGTGAAGAAACAGGACTTCCAAAAATTGGCGTATTTGCTGCTTGCGATCCCCGAATTGACAAAAAGAGTCGAAAAAGAAGCAAAAATATTGTAAAAAACGTAGCTGATTCCCTGGCTGGAGAAGTACAATTTACGGATGGGAGTCCGGTACCTGTTGTATATACAGATCTTCTTATTGACAGTGAACAACAAGCTGACAAAGTAGCTAAACATTTTGTAGAAGAGGGAGTGGATGTTTTAGTCTGCGTCCCTGACACGTGGTCTTTTCCCCAGTTAACCGTCATATCCCTATTAAGTCATTTCCCCGATGATACCCCCATTAACTTTACCACCGGGAACAGCGGACCTAAGCCGGGGGTAGTGTATACGCACGCAACGGCCGGTGCAATTTCACAATATGGCGACATGGTGCACATTAATGTGGGAGATTGGCCGGACCATGGCCTTGAGCCGCAAATGAGTTCGCAAACCAAAAAGAACTTAGTTGACTGGTGCTACGCCGCCGTCACCTGGAAAGGTTTGCAAGGACGCCGTATCGTGGTATTCGGCCATGATTCCATGGGTATGGAAACTGCCTTGCCTCATGTACTGGAAACTCGCAACCAATTTGGCATTGAGATAACACGCCTTGACATGAAATTACTGGCGGATATGGTCAAAAAGGAAGCCTATGACCATGCTGAATTAGAGGAACTTAAGAACTGGTTGTATAAACATGCCAAAGACCGAATTGAACTACCGGAGGATAAAGACGAAGAAAGGCTCGAACAAAGCCTGAGCCTCTATTTGATTATCAGGGATTTAATGGATGAACTTAACGCAATAGGCGGGGGATTCATGAGTCAACTCGAATGGGGGTCCGACAAACGTGGCATTCCCCTTCCTGTGGCTGATATCATGGAATCGCTCTTCAACAGTACATTTGATCATAATGGTCCTAAACCAGTAACGCCCTTTGCCACAGAAGCTGATGTTCAAGCCATTCTTACTCAATTATTTATGACCTGGCTTTCAGGCGGCCAACCTCCCCTTTTCATGGATTTTAGAAAAGTCTGGGAACCGTTTGAAATAGAAAATTTAGCAGATGAAACAAATACCACGCTGCCTCAAAATGAAGAATGGGTTAAAAAGGGTTTTGTTGACGGAGTTAATTCCGGGTCGGCTTCCTTCAACTGGGCGGGACAACCCGGCACTGATCCAGAGGAACTGATGCAGCGAATCTCCTTCCCAAAAGCGGTTGAATACTTCTTCTATTTGGGCAATTCCGTTCATTTTATATCACCAGCCGGAATCGAAGGAATCGCTGCCCGGCTAGCCTACAGTTCACTTTCCGGAATGTTTTCAATGTTCTGGGATGAAGCCGAAACCGTACGTCCCCCGGAAAAAATGACCGATGAAATTGTAAATAATGCCAACCCGACTTGGCCTCACACATTTATCATGCCTCGCCATGCTACGATGACAGAATATAAGCAATATGCTCCTGCGAATCATTTTCACATGACTTGGAGTTTAGAAACAGCACGCCTGCAATATTGGATGGATCTGGCTAACGTACTCTCTGTGGCCCCATGGCAAAACAAACCGGAATTCCGTGAGGGAATTGATCGACCCCAGCCGCTACTGTATTTGCTCAATGGCGGAGCCAAAAAAACCAAAATGCTTAGGAAAAAACAATGATATACTACTTTAACCTATTTAGTCTAATTTTTGCTGTAATGCTTCTACTGCAAATCGGGTGTACTCCAAATAGTGAATCATCCAACCAACAAACTCGTGTAGCCGATTCCACCTATGCTCAAAATACATTTGGCAGCGATCTTCAGTTTCTGAAAAAACACACCGAAACCATTGTACTGTCGAACAAAAAGAGTCAAATCCTCGTAACCCCAAAAATGCAGGGGCGAGTTATGACAAGTACGTTGGATGGGCTTTCAGGCCGAAGCCTTGGGTGGGTCAATAACGACCTTATCGCCTCGGGAAAGATCAAAGAGCATTTTACGCCCTACGGAGGAGAAGATCGCTTTTGGATAGGACCTGAAGGGGGACAGTATTCCGTCTTCTTTAAACCAGGTACTCAAATGGATTTTGAAAATTGGTACGTGCCAAAAGCTTTTAATACTGAAATGTGGACACTTGTCTCTCAGAGTAATGATCAACTGACCGTCGAAAAAAACATGCAGTTGACAAATTTTAAAAATTATAAATTTGATGTGCATGTAAATCGCACCATTCAACTCCTGAATCCGGTCGATGTAGATAGCTTGTTAAATATTGAAGTACCTGAGAAATTAAAACAGGTGGCTTTTGAATCATCAAACACAATTACGAATGTGGGTGACCGTAAATGGACGCGAAAAACCGGAGCTCTCTCCATTTGGATATTGAGCATGTTTTCGCCTTCCCCTGGAGTTACCGTGGCCATTCCTTATAAAGAGGGACCGAAAGAAGAACTTGGTCCTATTTTAACCACCGACTACTTTGGGGAAATAAATGAGGAGAGACTTAGCATCAATGATGGCATGATCTATTACTATACGGACGGTAAAAAGCGAAGCAAGCTTGGAGTCGGCCCCCGCCGGGCTAAATCTGTGGCCGGTTACTATGACCCCAACAATCAAATACTGACCATCTTACAATTTTCCCTACCGAAAAATAATAACGACTATGTCAATTCACTTTGGAAACATCAAGAGCACCCTTACGGAGGAGATGTCGTAAATGCCTATAACGACGGTCCGCTCGAAGATGGTAGTCAGCTTGGACCATTCTTTGAACTGGAAAGTTCCTCTCCTGCCGCCTTTCTTGATTCTGACCAATCAATGAATCACAAGCACCGGATCTTTCATTTCAAAGGCAATGAACAGGAGATGAATAATATTGCTCAAAAAGTGCTTGGAGTGGGATTAGAAAAAATTAAATCCGCTTTCAATAAATGAATATATTATGATTCGGGGGACAAACTTTTAAATGGTTGGTTGTTAAAACTCTACGGGCTGAATAGATTTTTAATATCTGTGGATTTGTCAATTTTTTTGTTTTTCAGGCAAGCTCCCATTGCATATTGCAGCACCAATCAAGTATAACTATTAGTCATAATTCAAAGAAGTCACTTCATCAGCACCATCTTCCGGGTTAGCGTCTTACCGCTTTCGGTTTGGAGGCGGTAATAGTAAACCCCGTTTGCCAATCCGCCGCCGTCGAATTGTACGGTGTGTCTTCCGGCCGATACGATCCCGTTTACGAGCGTCTTGATCTCTCTTCCCATGCTGTTATGAACGGTGAGCGTCACCTTTTGCGCGGTGGGGAAGTTGAATTTTATGCGTGTCGTCGGGTTGAAAGGGTTGGGATAGTTTTGGTGAAGGCTGATTTCCTCCGGCGTTCCGCTTCGATCTTTAATATCCGTAGACTGCGGGACGTCCTCCCCGGTGTTGTCATCATAAAATTCCCTTACCCGCTTCAGCTCCTGCTTCATCATAGCTTGCACGTCTGAATACGCTGAATCTCCATACACATTATCCATCTCGTAGGGATCTTTCTCCAGATCGTACAACTCCCACGGATTATCGTCCGCCGCCAGCGTATAAAAATAGAGGATCTTGTACCGTTCGGTTCGGACCCCATAGTGAGGCTCTACCCCGCCAAAGTCCTCTTCATAAAAGTGAAAATACATCGAATTGCGCCAGCCGGTCACTTGTTCCCCTTTCAGCAGGGGGCGTAAACTTCGTCCCTGCATATCTCCCGGCACCTCTGCACCGGCGTAATCCAGGAAGGTTTCCGGGAAGTCAAGATTCAGAACGATATCATTATTTACACTGCCGGCAGGTATTTCAGGGGGATATCGAACAATCAGGGGAATCTGAAGCGCGTCTTCATAGCTGATTCGTTTATCCAGATACCCGTGATCGCCCAGGAAGTATCCATTATCGGTCGTATATATGACCACTGTATTTTCTCTCAAATTATTTCGATCCAGGTAATCCATTAACCGGCCGATGTTTTCATCGATCCCCATCACGGTTTCCAAATAGGGATTCATAAAATCCTGATATTTCTCGCGTCTTGTTTCATTAGAGGGGCCCCATACACTCCTTTCTTTTGCAGTCCGCGATTTACCTTCATAGTCATCATATATAGATTCCGGCAAGGGAGCTTTGCGATTATCGTAGTTCTGACTATGTCGACGCGCGGGATTAAAGGGCGCGTGGGAAGCCTTGTGATGCGACATGATAAAGAAGGGCTTGTCGGTATTCTGAGCCTTATCGATGGTATCCATGGTCAGATCATTGATGATATCGGTAGCATATCCTTCGATGGTCTGCAGCCCGTCTTTGCCCTTCTCATAAAACCGCGGATCGAAATACCGGCCCTGACCGGGCAGGCGAATCCAGTAATCGAAATTCGTGGGCGTACTTTTTAAATGCCATTTACCCACCATGGCGGTATAATAGCCCGCCTCCTGCAGCAATCCCTGCACTGTTTGCTGGGTACCGTCAAAATTGGCGTAGATATTGGTTTTAACCCCGTTTTTGTGGCTGTACTTGCCGGTCAAAATGGTCGCCCGACTGGGCGCACAAAGTGAATTCGTCACATAACAATTGTCAAATCGCATTCCCTCTTCGGCCAATCGATCCAGATTGGGTGTTTCAACCAAATCTCCTCCATAAGCGCTAATCGCATCCTCGTCATGATCGTCGGTCATGATGAACAGGATGTTGGGACGTTGCCGGCCCTGATCCCAAAGACCGGTCGGGAGCAACGCTCCCAGGCTGGTCCCTGTTATTAGTCGTAAGGCGTTTCTGCGATCCATTCCTTTTTAATTAATAATTTATGATTTACGATTAATGATTGCTGCGTTTGTAAACCTTATAAATCGTTCAATTGCTAATTAAAATTATAATGGGGCATCTTAATATTCCGCATTCAATGAATGCTGCTCTGGAATCAATTAACACCGTACAGAACAGGATTAAAGATTTAATCATTAATTATTAATCATAAATCATTAATCAATACCGTCACTTAATCAGCACCATCTTCCGGGTAAACTGGCTTCCCTGTTCGGTTTTGAGCGTATAATAGTAGACCCCGCTTGACATGCCCTGTCCCTCGAAAGGTACATGGTGAGTGCCGGATGACTTCACCTGGTCTAACAGCGTGGTTACTTTTTGGCCGGCTGAATTGAATACCTCGAGGGTTACTTGCTGCCGGGATGGCAAGGTGAAATGTATCCTGGTTCTTGGGTTGAAGGGGTTGGGGTAGTTTTGTCCCAGTTTGATCTTTTCCGGGACTCCCTCCTCTTCCCCGATGTCCGTGCTCATGGGCACATCGGGACCGGTGTTGTCATCGTATTGGCGCCGCAGCCTCGTCAGCTCCTGTTTTAACTCCTGCTGCACGCCTTCGTAGTTCGGATCGCCATAAACATTATTAACTTCAAAGGGATCTTTTTCCAGGTCATACAGTTCCCAAGCACCGTCGAACTCGTCATTTTCAGGGGCCGGATAGAAATAGATCAGCTTGTAGCGATCGGTTCGAACCCCGTAGTGCGGAAGTACCCAGTGCGGACCCGGATACTCATAGTAGTGGTAATAGATCGAATCGCGCCAGTCGACGTTTTTATCGCCTCGCAGAATCGGACGCATGCTCCGGCCCTGCATGTCGGAGGGTATCGTGGACCCCGCATAGTCCAAAAAGGTCTCTGCAAAATCGAGATTCATCACATGATGATCGGAAACGGTGCCGGCCGGGATTTCTTTGGGATAACGCACCAACAGGGGAATATGCAGCGATTCTTCATACATGAATCGCTTGTCGAACCACCCGTGATCACCGACAAACATGCCATTGTCGGAAGTATAAATCACGACGGTATTGTCGGCCAGTCCGGTCTGATCCAGATGGTCCAACAGCTCTCCCACGTTATCGTCAAAAGCTTTTATCGTAGCGAGATAATCTTTTGCGTATTTCTGGTACTTGATCTGCTCGCGCTCCCGATCCGAAGTTGCGTCGGGCGCCCCATAATCGGGCATATTGGCGATCTTCATGCGGGCATGGTCGGCCGGATAGGCTCTCGTGGCGTAATCATCGTATAAAGTTTCCGGTTCGGGGAGCTCTCGGTCGTCAAACAAATTACTGTAACGCGCCGGCGGGACCCATCCCCTGTGCGGAGCCTTATGTTGTGAAAATATCAGGAAGGGATCGCTGTTCTGACGAAAGTCATCGATCGTATCGATGGTAAGATCATTTATAATATCGGTTACATACCCGTTAATGGTCCGCCGACCCACATCCTTCTCTATAAAATCCGGGTTGTTGTAATCACCCTGTCCGGGCAAACGAATCCAGTAATCAAAGCCGGTCGGCGTGCTTTTTAAATGCCACTTTCCCACAAAACCGGTCTGATAACCGGCGTCGCGCATTAATTTCGGTACGGTCTGCTGACTCCCATCGAACGGCTCCTTACTGCCAAAAATATTTTCGGTCACCCCGTTTTTATGCCCATACTTGCCCGTAAGTATCGTGGCACGACTCGGCGCACAAAGCGAATTCGTTACATAACAATTCTCAAATAGCATCCCTTCGTCGGCAATGCGGTCCAGGTTGGGCGTTTCCATCAAACTGCTGCCGTAGCAACTGAGAGCCTTCGTGACATGGTCGTCCGTCATGATAAATAATATATTCGGACGTTCGGCATTCTGGCCCATCAAACGGGTAGGGAGTAATGCCCCCAGGCTTGTTCCGGCCAGTAATCGTAAGGCGTTTCTGCGATCCATTCCTTTTTAATTAATAATTTATGATGGATGATTAATGATTACTTCGTTTGAAGATCTTATAACTCGTTCAATTGCTAATCAAAATTATAATGGGGCATCTTAATATTCCGCATTCAATGAATGCTGCTCTGGAATCAAGTAACACCGTACAGAACAGGATTAAAGATTTAATCATTAATTATTAATCATAAATCATCCATCACTTTAGCAGCATCATCTTCCGTGTCTGAGTGAACCCACCGGCCGTCAGTCGATAGGTATAAACGCCACTGGACAAATGCCCGGCGTCGAACGTTACTTCGTGCCGCCCGGCTTGTTGGCGTTGGTCGACCAGGTCCGCTACTTTGCGACCGGTAATCGTATACACCGTCAACGTTACGTGATTCGTTGCAGGCAGCGTGTAAGCAATTCGTGTCGACGGATTAAACGGGTTCGGGTAGTTTTGACTTAGTTCATATGCTTCGGGTCGTTGATTTTTCGGCAATTCGGGTATAGGCGTGACTCCTCCCTGTGCTTCCCAGATCATACGTGCCACGACAGAGGTCGGCGTATGAGCCTGTACCGAACTACCCCAGTCGGTATCCGGGCTGTAACGATCTTTGAACGTGTGGACGTCGCTCAACTCACCGGCTGTTGCCTGGCTGACGCGCTCCACCAGGGTCTGAGCCATCTGATCACGATTGTAGTTTTTCAATCCTTCGTAAATAAAATACTGCCAGGAAGCCCACATCGGACCATTCCAGCGTCCAATAGGATTATAGTCGGGGTCGTCGGCGGCCAGCGATGGAACGCCGTTATCTCTCCAGAACCGCTGCGAATCTTCCAAATCCGATATCAAGGCATCGGCCTGATTGGAGCTGGCGATATCGGCCCACAACGGCAAAAATCCGATAATCTCCTTCCGTTTCAAATCTCCGCTTTGACTGATCGTGAAGTCATGGTCATCCTTGTCGATGTGGTAGAAAAACTGGTCGGTTTCATTCCAGAACTGATTTCGAATCTTTTGAGCTCTTTGATCGGCTTTGTTGTCCCACTCGTCAGCTTCAGTAACTTTCCCCAACTTGGTCGCCATGTCTGCCAATGCCCGGGCTTCCTTAACCAGCATCACATTCAGGTCGAGCGCCTCAACGCCGGAAGCATCGGTAACCTGGTTCCAGATCACGGAATATCCTTCGCGGGTCGACTCCAAACCGGCTTGTCCGCCCCACTCACTTAATCCGTCACCATCACTGTCCCGCTCGGTCACCCAGAAGGAATAAAACTCGGTACCCGCCTGGTAGGCATCCGACAAAAAGTTTACGTCGCGGCTCGTCTGGAAAATTTTCCAGTTCACCCAGCTAAACCAGGGCGCAGCCGAAGTATTCTCACTGTTCAGCGGAGCTGTTTCGGTCAAATAGGGGCCCAGTCGATGCGGAATATACCCATTGCTTTGCTGGTGCTCGAAATAGTTTCGCTGCACCGCTTCGGCCAGGTTCTTGTCCAGATGCACCAGGCTAAGCAATGACAAAGAAGTGTATAACGACTGACCCGCTTTATTCCAGCTCCTGGTCGCATCACGAGCGTTGACAAGATACGGATGATTCAATTGACCCTCGGCCGGCATCACACCCTGGCGCAGCTGATTGTATGCACTCCAATAAACGTGTTCCTGGATATTGCTGACGTCAACTGGGGGCACCGACTGATAAACATTCTGAATATCGGTCAAATCGCTTTCCAGGTCGTAACTCTTTAGTTCCTGTGCCTTCGCCACTAATTGGGCCAGCGAATCCTCGTGCGCCCACCCTTTTCCGCGAATAATGCGCAGGGTAACAGCTCCATTGGCCTCAAGACGAATTCGATTCTGAAAACCCGCCACCGATTTGAGGTATGGATAGATTTCATTAGATAGCGAATTGCTGTCGTCTACATGTGAGAAAAACGGCGGTGCAGGTTTGGGGGGCGGCGGCGGCAGTGTTTTACGAACCTGTTGGGCATGGACACTGTAACTGCCGGTCGAATCCCGGGCTACCAGGATATAAGTCTGCGATTTATATTTTTCCAGCCCAAAATCGAAATACGTGTAGGTTGTGAGGCTGTCGGCAATTCGGGTAAATTGTCCGGGATTGGAATGGAGCCCTCGATACAAGTCGTATGAATACCCGTCCCTGCCCTGCCAACTCAGAAACACCGTCTCGTGTCCCGTCCCAATTTCAAGCTCAAAACTGTCGGGCGGAGCCACATAATTATCGGTTGACAGATTCAATTCCACGCCGATACTGTCAGGATTTTCGGGGACGGTCGTACTTGTACTGCCCTGCTGCTGACTGCAAAGAAAGTCCACCGTAAATGAATCGCCCTGCTGCAGGGAGGGGTTGGAAAAATGAGAGAGCTCAAGTTGCTGCGTTCCATCTCCGGGAATATTCAGCGTATCACCGTCAACCTGCGGTGCTTTTTGCGTGAGTACTTCACCGCGATTGTCGTTGCGGAACACCAGCATCCTTGCTTCGGGCTGTGCCTGCAGGCAACTGCTTCCATCCGCGAGGTTTACAGGTCCTCCCTCTTTAATGGACGTATCGGCCAGCGGGACTTTCGGCAGGGTCGGATCGTCATTCAGCGGACCCAATTTGGGGTAGGCGCCGAAGCTTCGCGGCTTGCGATCCACCAGAAATACATTATACAGGGAATCAAGGTGCGGCAAATCGTGTTTGCGTCCCCAGCCGTCTAAGGTCTCATCATGCTTAAACGTCATATAGGTAGTGTCGCTGGCGATACGTACGTCCCTTATCCCGTCCGGATGCTGGAAGAAGGGATATACATCCAACTCAACGGCATAATCCACGGTATTGCGCAGGGTCACTTCCTGAATAGCAAATTGAGAACTGTAGACCTTGAATCGGGACTCCACCTCGAGGAAATTAAAAGGCTTGAAGTCATATACCAGGTAATCGCTGTATGAGGTGTGAATCCGGGGTTCCACATTCATCGACTCAACAAAATACCGCGTCTGGGGACGAACATTGTCCCGACTGATAATCTCGAACGCAAAGGAAAGGTGTCCGCCTTTTTCCGAACCAAAAACTATCCCATGCTTAGCCCGGTTGTATTCAAAGGAATACGGCTGATCGATCAGGTTTTGTGAGTTTGAGGGAGAAGCCGCATATACAGAATATATCGGCGTGCCGGCATCAGCATTCCAGTTTTCGAGCAGCGATTGCGCCTTCGCCTGAAATGGGGCAGCTTGAAGTGCCAAAAAAAGTATTAGTAGCGCGCCTCTTATCAAACCGTTACAGTTGAAGCGGCTATCACATACTGCGGGTTCTGCATTTGATAAGGAATCGATAGTAGTCACCTTTCCCTTTAGAATTTACGGACTTATGCCCAATTATCCGCTTATTTGACCAGCAGCATTTTGCGGACTTTTTGCCTGTTTTCGGTATTTATGCGATAGAAGTAGACGCCGCTCGATAAATCTTTAGCATCGAATTGCACACTGTGCTTTCCGGCACTCTGCTTTTTATTAACCAGCGTGGCTACTTCACGGCCAAGCATATTATATACCTTCAACGCAACCTTCTGACTGGAAGGAATCGAGTATTGAATCGTGGTTGAAGGATTGAACGGATTGGGATAATTCTGGTTCAGTTCGAAGGTATGAGCAATTTCGTCATCGCCACGATCGTCGATGTCGGTGGTGGTACAATTACAAAGCGTTACATACTCGTAACTCCACTGATCGAAGGTAGTGGCCCGGGCATTGGATGACCCCACCAGGTCATAGTCGACAATAACGCCAATATGCTGTTGTCCATCCAGCAGCAATCCGGCTCGCTCATTCCTGGGAATAGCCATTTCAATGTCATAGCCTCCATCCGAGTTTGCACTGGATTTCAACTCTACGTCATTACTGCTGAAAACAGATGCACCGAAGGCAGAACGGTAGTCGGAGGAATTATCCCAGAGCCCATCACCGCTTTTTCTGCCTTTGTTGTTTTCCAGCCAGACCTGTACTTCCTCGGCCGCATCCCAGGTTCGGAGCCTGTTGAAGTCGCCATCTTCCGCATTGACAATCATATTCGTATTACCCGAGCCGAACCAGCGTCCATTGGCATCGAAATCCCATTTGATAGTAGGTCTCGCTTCTTTTGGCATACTCAACGCGAAATAGAGACTATCACTGCTATAAGCCATATACATCCTGGGTGCAAAGCTGGTATTCTCGGTACTTACACTGACCGTGTCGTTCATCTGCGTGATGTCGGGCCATTCGTCCACCGTACCATCAATGGTCGGATTAAATCCATCGCCCGTTTTCTTAACCGAGCGTCTCATCGGGTACCGGGGATTCGGATCCTCACCGTCCTGGAGGCCATCACCGTCGGTATCAGGATTGTTGGGATCTGCATGACTATAGTGATAAATGCCGACGAGAGCTTCCTCCTTGTCAGAGAGCCCATCGTTGTCAGTATCTGCTTTGGTCGGATCCGTACCAAAATCTTCCTCATTAATAGGCACCCTGGCATCACTGTCAGGCATACCGTCTCCGTCCTCATCCTTAGCCTGTATAATTTCACCCCAATTTGAGTATAAGTCTTTGTAGGCTTTGAAATCGCGGAACATCGTCGCCTGAAAATCAAACCGCTTACCGAAGCGGATACCCCAGCCTTCCGGATATCCCGAGGGATAATCTCCGGCGCCGTAGCCGGGTTCACTACCAATCTTCAAATCTTCTTTACCATAGAGTTCGGGGAAGTCACCGTGTCCCATTTCGGGATGTCCATTGTGGTTGTAAATGCCATCGACAGCGTGTTGTGCTTCGTGAATATAAAGCCAGATCAACGACTGACCTACATTGTTGCTGGGAAACTCACCGGGATATGAATTGAATCCACCACTGCCAAGCGGCCATTGGAGTTGCGAGAATCCGGTTCTACGATCTGGACCCGGCAGGCCAAGCAGGTTTGTAGCTCCCCACGACCAGTAGCCGCCGGTCGATGCAGTAATTCGGAATACAAAGTCGTATTGAGTGTTTACCACTCCGAAGTCATTGGCAAGGTGATCGCCCGTCTGGTTGGTGGATTGTCCCGACTGACCGCTTAAGGTTTTGTAATCTTCTATTTCAATATAATCAAACTCGAAATTGAGCTGCATCTCGGTGTTTCTCCAATAGAATTCACGTGCAGTCTCGAGATGTTCTTTAATATCCTCAACTTCGGACTCCGTCATATGATAATCGCCGCCGTTACGGTGATTGACGTTCTTATACAGCACCACTGCCGTTTTCAGGTTGGCATAGGTCATGTAGTTACCTGACGTCTTGGTCGTTATTTGAACTTCCTGGGGTTCTCCGACCTCCTCCCGTTTCAGGTTACGGGGGACGACTTTATAATAATACGTTTGACCCGGCTCCAGTCTCGAATCCGTGAATCGCGTCTCCGGACCCGTGTATGATTCTGGATCTCCGTAGCTTCCGCTTTCCGTTCGACGATATATATTATACCCGGCCGTCTCTCCGATTACGGGTTCAAATGCATCCCACGAAAGCGATACATTTTTGGTAGTCACCGAGGTATCCTGCAGGCCGGTCAACTGAAAAGTTCGGGCTACTTCCTCTGAATGTGAACTAAGCACTCCGTTTCCATTTTCAGCATAAACGACATATGCGAAAACCTTGTCCGGCGAGGTATTGGGATCCGTCCAGCTACCCGAGGTCAACCCCTCGGCCTGGAGCGTATAAAGATTTCTGCTGAAACCGCTGATGAGCGTATCTCGGCGATCGCGCCGATACACCCGGTACGTCATGTTACTTTCGGTATCCCATGTAATGGTGCGCTCATTACTGTTGTTGATAGAGAATTGTACATTCTGGGGACGTGAAGGCAAATCAGTCGAGCTCAGGTTGAGGGTCGCAAACGGATTGGGGTCGCTCCACGGTATGGTATCGATCGGCTGACTGAGCGTTCCCTGCTCTCCAAGAACATTGTCTGTTACTCGTACATAAGCTGTATCATGGGTCTCGAATTGCGGAAAGACCTGCAGTTCCACTCCCACGACACCGTTCGTCGGATCAATATTCAGCGGATCCTCGATATCAAGTCTCGGTGAATTTTCAAGTATTACAGAATCCTGGCTGTTATTCAAAAAAGCGGTAAAGGTGATCTGGGGTGCCCCTTTATCGATACGATCCCCGTCAGCATTTTTGACAAAGCGCTTCAAATAAACCGATGTTTCCGAGGCGGGTTTATCCTGGCTCAATTCACGCGAGTGCGGACTAAAAGTACCGCTGCTGTTGACTGCATATATGATGTAAGCGAATTTCTTGGAACTGCTCGTATTGGGATCAGTCCATTCTCCACTGGTGACTCCCTGGGCCTGGAGGGTATACAAATTGCGGGTTTCCCCGTTGAATATCACATCGGTACGTTCTTTCCGGTAAATCCAGTATTCCATGCCCGATTCCACATCCCACGTCAGCGTGCGCTCGTAATCAGCATTCAGGGATATATTCGCATTCTGGGGGATGCTCGGGATGCTAATATCCTGCAATTGAATCTGATCGAACGGGGCCGGATCCGACCACGGAATCGTATCGATAGGTTGACTATATGTATTCCGCTGACCCAATACCCGGTCGGTTACCCTCATATAGGCTGTATCTTTGGCCTCGAAGTGATAGAAATTCTGCAATTCCACTCCGATACGACTGAAATCAGCGTTCCAGTTACCGGTCCCACCGTCCCAGCGAGGTGCGTTTTCAATGAGTACAGAATCCATTTCCCCATTGATAAAGGCTGTGAAAGAGATATCGGGAATGGAACGACTGCTGGAAATGTTATCGCC
Source organism: uncultured Balneolaceae bacterium (assembly GCA_913057825.1). Taxonomy (GTDB): domain Bacteria; phylum Bacteroidota; class Rhodothermia; order Balneolales; family Balneolaceae; genus CAJXOW01. Next base: position 35,421 of record CAJXOW010000019.1, read on the forward strand.
GTTGGCATCCACCACCTTTCGTTTCAGGTAGACCGGCTCTTCGTCCTGGGCCACCAAGGCGGGTGCTGCAATTAATATGCATAAAGTACCTACGAGGAAAGAGAGAAAACGATTGGAGAACATTATATGAGGGGATTGATTTTAAGTATGAAAGACGGATTAGTTGGATAAGTTTTTAATCAACCATCCGCTCCCATTATTAACTGTAGAATTCGATTCATCAGGTTGGATATTACCGGTGGGCTCTAATTTACCAAGTAATCTTAAAAAAGCCCTTCCAATGATTGAAAGAAAAAATGAGTGATATGCATTGTTATATATAATCGTTAAACGATTGAACTCTGCATATCACTCATTCAACAATCTGTAATAGTAGTCTTGGCGCTGTTGTTTAATTTAAAATCAAGTTAAAATATTGGTGTTACATTCGAACTTCCACACCAAATCGATGAACTTTACCGAGGTTGCCGAAATTACTGAAACCGTAATTGAACTGCATTATGTAGCCAGACAGGTCAATGTTGAGCCCCATTCCGGCCGTGAAGTCTTCAATATCATGTGAAACCTTATAACCTCCCCGCAGGAATAGCAGATCGCGGAAACTGTACTCAACACCTGCTTGTCCACGTGGATCGCCGTCGTTCGGCTTGAATGCATTACCACTAACTTTAACGATATGATTTTCCTCCTCAATAGCGTTCATACTGGCACCAAACTCGAACTTAATCGGCAGCGGATACGACTCGTTGACAAACTTAACCTCACTACCCAGGTTGGCAATCTTCATGGCAAACCGGAAATCACGGAAGTCGGCATGATAGTCGGCCGCAATATCGAAGCCGATAGATTGTTCGGTCATATCGTCGAACAGTTTCATATGCATGAAGCTTGCTTTAACGCCCAAGCTGACTTTACGCGTCATTTTTCGGGCGTAAGCAAAGGAACCGCGGTAGTTCGCCGCAAAGAATGTTCTTCCCGTACCTCCCGGCTGCTGAGGGGTCCGCTCCATCATTAAGTCTGTATACAGACCGGTTATTGCAGCGCCGTAGCCATTATTACCGCTCCGGTGCGTCACGGAAAAATATTCGTGACTAATATCGGCCAGGTATTCGGTATGGTTAACGAAGAAGTTGGTCTCTTCTTCCGTCCACACCAGCGCTGCCGGATTGTAATACATAGCGTCGGCCCCGGAAGTAACGGCTATATAGGCACCGCCCATACCGGCAGCGCGAGCGCTTACCGGTACACGTATAAATTCGGCCCCTACACTACCGGGACGGTTTTGGGCAGATACCAGGTCTACGGTAGCTAAGAGAAGTATGAGTAAACTCGCTAATATTGTGAATTTCCTTCTAATCATGAGTATATGTTAGCTAATTATTGGTGAATTAATCGCTTATTTTCGTACTTATTCATGATCCAGCAATCACTCGATCACTTTCCAGGCATTAGTCCGGATTTGATTATACCATCCGAACTAAAGTTCATTAAGCCTGGAAGTAAGTTGTTTTCAAATTTTCTTTCTCAGGCCAACCTAATTTAATCACCAGCTAACTTCTATTCCTAACTGGACGCGGCGACCATTTGAAAATTGTCGTGGATCCAGCCGGGTAAACATATCTCGCCAGCTGACCAACTGTTTTGTCGCCGGATCAAAATCTCCAAATTTTGAGGGTTCGCCCGTAAAGTTATTGAAGTTATAATGATTCGGATTCTGAACATTGAATATATTGAATGCCTCAATCTGGAATGTTGTATTCAAACCGGCAAAATCAAAGGATTTACGGAATTTGATATCCGTGCCGATACGGAATGGACCACGAGCTGACATTCTCAGCTTCTGAGCCTCAACCGGATCCTGGGTATAGGGAGTATATGGTCGTCCCCCTTGAAAGTCCGAAAGTATATTAACATTCCAGTTAGCCGGTGTTTCCCAGCCGAAAATCTCAATCGGATCCCGTTCCGGTGAAACAATGTTTAACGACAACAGCACCTGGTGACGAATATCCTGGCTGATCGGCGATTCACGAATGGGTCGCGGAAAGTCATTTCTTGATCGTACATATCCTTCAAACGCCGATGAGGAAAAACCGGTTGCCCACTGAACGGTGTAGGTCAACTCACCGGAATAGTGGTTGGAATAATCCTTCTTAAGCTTGGTTTCGATACCACGAACTCGCGAAAAGTCTTTATTTTCCCAAAGAGATACCGGCAGGCCAAGATTTGCCTCCAAACCAGTACCGTTGGTTTGTCCGGAAATATTTCGGTTATAGCTTTTGATATCGATAGCCCATCGTGGCGTTATCTGGTGGGTGAAACCGAACTCATATTTAATCGTGCGAACATACGACAAGTGAGGATTACCCGTCAACCCGCCGGAATAAGGGTCACGATAGTAGAACTGAAGCTCCGGAAGCTGTGAAAAGTGTCCGTAGGAAAAGAACATTACCGTTTTCTCCGAAATCGGGAACGAGATACCGAAACGCGGACTAATTTCATTTTTAATTTGAGTCCAGTCGCTTTCCAGACCGGTCGCCGCTTCCCAGACGCGTTTGTACTCATCCGTCAATACGCTATTTCCAACCCAGAACCAATCATCGCGAACACCATAATTAATAATCAGGTCACTGAGCTCAAATTTATCCTGAATATACATGGAACCCTGGATCGGATTCGTGTTGAATACCCAGCGGTTATTACCGAAGAATTTGAAAGGTCCGGGCGGTGGAGGCAAGGGTTGAGGAAATTGCTGACCTTCGAGTTCCTGTCGTCCGTAAGGGGAAAGGGAAACTCCGCCACCCGCGATCTCGGTATAATTCAGGTCAAGATAATCTACCTGGAAACCGGCCTTCATCATGTGGCTGGGATGAACCTGCGAGGTAATATCACCGTTAATGGTAAAGGTTTCATTGAAGTTATCCTGCCAGTACGTTTGCCAACCCTGACCATCAATAAATCCAGTCGCAGGATCGCTTTGCGGACTTTGAATCAATGATCTCATCGAATCCGTACCCACGTCGACCCAGAAGTCACTCGGTCGCATTCGACTTCGATGAGGATTGTTAGCCTGATCCAGGAAATCTGCTTCTATTTTATCCAAATCCAGATAAGACTGATTGATAACTCCCAAATACTGCAGACCAATACGATAGAAAGTTTTATCATTCAACGTGTGACGCCACTGAATGGCAAAACGGTGATTTTCATTGTCATTGGTCAGCGTATGATCCGGAAAGTTTTTCCATGCATAACTGTAGTTCTCCGACTCACTCCAGGAACCGTTATAGAAAAAGCTCAACCTTTCCTTCTGGGTAATATCATAGTTCAACTTGGCATTAAAAGAGGCGCTGTTATTGGCCTTTCCAACAATATTCAACGGTCCAATGGAATATTCAGGACGGGTTCTGCCCGACAGACTATGATTTCCATTGCCAAAATTCGCACTACCGGAAACGAAATAATACATATTGCCCGGTATTGGACCATTCTCAAGCGGGCCCGAGATATTTGCATTGAACCAGTGGCGTTCACGAGGGTTGCCTATCGCATCGAACGTATCATTTTTGTACTCAACGGTACCTCGGAATTTCTGGCTACCGGAACGCGTATTAATTTTAACGACTCCGGACTGTGCACGACCGTACTCTGCATTAAACGCGCCGGTTAAAAGTTCCATATTCTTCACGTCCGATACATTCAAATTTAAGACGCTTCGCCCACCATAAATAGGGTGAGTAACCGGCATACCGTCAACGAGGAACAACAGTTCACCGCCACGTCCGCCGCGGACATGGATGTTGGAAACACTTTCGTCCCGCACCTGGACATTGGATCCGCCGATTTGAATTTCATTCTGACCAACCATGCCTTCCACAGCACTACCCGTCATTTTGAAGAAGTCGGAGGTCGTTTCAACGCCGGCCGTCTGCTCCATTTCAACCCGCGATCGGGAAGTTCGGGAGCTGGTCACATCCTTTTGAACGTTACCTTGCTCGGCCGTAACCACAAGCTCAGGTGATTCAACGGTGGTGGGTACCAGTTCAATATTGACCGTGGTCGACAAGTCCGATTGCACCTGGACATCCTTAATAGTCTTCTGGTGGTAACCGATATACGATGCAACCAGTGTATGCGTACCGGATGCTACCTGCAGGATATTGTAGGTACCATCCTGGCTTGCAGAACCACCTTTGGTGGTCCCTTGAATCTTGACATTGGCACCAATTAGGGGTTCACCCGTTTCCGAATCTACAATCTTACCACGGATTTTACCATAATCTTGTGCCTGAACACTCATAAATCCTATCAGCAAAAGAACTACGGCGGTCAGTAATCCTCTAGCGGTTTGTTTTATAATGTGCGGTAACATAATGCTGTGATTTTTTTTGCCGTATTTTATTGAATTCAAACTACTCAAAATATTTTAGAGTGTTTCTATTTAGTATGACTGATTACCGTATGGTCCTTTCCGGTTCATCACGATAACCCATATTGGTCAGGATCTGGTCGATGATGGTCTCTGCATCTTCCTCTTTCATGAAGAATATCGGAAATCCGAAGACAACTGCATCGAAACTGGTACCAAAGTAGCGGATACCAATTGTTTTACCTCGAAGATTGGGATCACCACAATCGCTTCGACATTCGAAGGTATAAATCGGGCTGGTAAATCCGGCTGCGTCATCAACCAGGTTAACATCCACCATGTTCGAATAGAAGGAGACAGGATATCCTCCAACTTTGCTTGAATCAATCGTAATATCCGGTAGCGCCTGGTTGGGATTGGTATCGTAATCACCCACACCATTACCTCCAACCATGTCGCCCGGCGGATTGGCACCTGACTGATTAGCCGTTCTAATGTGTAAGTAATCCAACTCAAAATCGCCCTCCTGGAACGTATAAGGATAAGACGCAGTAGGTCGCAACGACTTCAACATCTTCCAGCCACTCATAATAAAGTCGCCACCAACATTCATGTACTCGGACAGTATCTGCTTATGATTTCCAATTTTGTGTGCATCCGCTGAACTACCATACCAGTTGTCGCCGTGCCAGAATACCATTTTATACTGACCAAGCACCTCTCGGTCCGGCATACCATCATCTCCGAAATCCCAGTTGGTATGTTCGGTAGGTTCTATCCAGCTGCTATACATAGAGTCAACATCGGAGTCATCATATTGGGAAACTTCTCCACCACTACGCTGAAAGTCACTTTCCTGGGTCTCGTCAATTACCAGAATCCCTTTGTCAAAGGTCGGTTTGATCAGGGTTACATTGATGGTATCAGGATCATCCGACGTGAGGTCTGTATCATCTCGTCCGTTGAGAATAATGGTGTGATCTCCTTCGGATCCAAATGCTTCCGGAGGAATGGTCACGATGGTGTCCGATGAAGGTATCCAGTTATAGTCACCGCCATCGACAGCCCATCCAAACTCTTCGACAACGCCGTCATCATCTTCGCCGGTGAATTCAACTTCGATGCCCTGAAACCAGTCCGTCGCCTGCTCCAGGTAGAACCGCTTGGTATTATTGGAAGGCCGTTCGATCTCCACCTGCGGAGGTATGGTCTGCTCGGTAAAGAAAGTTTTAGAAACGGCGTCCCCTTTATCTCTTTTATTGTCAACAGCGCGAACCCAGAATATCTGTTTATTGAAGGGTAAGGGAGAACTAAAGGTAATCGTTAAACTCGTGTTTTCTGTCGAATCCCAACCCGTGCTCTGCAACGTATCACCGGACTGGGGATCAATGGTTGCATATCTCCACTCATAATATTCCACAAATCCATCATTATCTCCACCGTCCCAGTGAAGCGTTACGTTGGCAAACAACGTATCTCCCTCAACAGGAACATTGGCCATCGTTGTTTCTGGGATAGTATTATCATCCGCGCCTTCGGTGCCTCCAAATGGAGGTTGGTCACAGGCATAAAGCCCAACTACAAGGAAAAATACGGCCGTTACAATTAAACTGTATCGATGATTGAAATATTTCATGTCTACCTATGAATAATTACGGTTCTTGAATTCTATGTACGGAAAGTTGAGGAACAAAACGGAATGAATCCTTAAATCGCGTAAGCGAGCGGAAAGACGACAATCGAAGTCGAACGATGGTTGTCTTTTGTTCTTCGATTGTAAAGTCGGCATCCACTCTGACTAACGGCAATTGAGGATGGTCGGGTGACAGAACAACCGGCTGTGTAATCGGTTGTTCGTCTGGGGGAACCAGTCGAATGGATGAAGTATTCATAACAAAGGATACTTCCGTATATTCTCCCGGCGGTATCCGGGTTTCAAATATCTGCATGGTGCTCGGTGTTCCATCTCTTTCCAGCCGAAGTATGTCATAATCATGATCCTGCTGCCGGAACTCATCCATATTCTGGTACAAGTTGGCGTAGGCAGAATCGTTTGCCCTTACAACACGACCTTCCGATATCGTTAAAGGAAACCGGTCGTTTTGGGTAAGAATATTGGTCTTACCCGCCATTTCGATCATGGTATCCTCAGGAACATGTTGCAGGGTGATCTTTACAACTCCGGGTTGCGGTGAAGGTTGGACCGGATGATCGCAACTCGATGCGATCAATCCCATCAGAACGACTCCTATCAAACCCCATTTTACAGAATGTTTACTATTAAATATTTCTTTTAACTCCATAAGGTCCGCTATGCGTCTTGTTATCATTTGATTCTATTAATGTAATAAATCCTTTTTTAATGATGAGCTCAAATTTTTATTTGATAAGCATCATTTTCTGCGTCTTCGTGACGTCGGCGGTTTGCAGACGATACAGGTACACGCCGCTGGAAAGCCCGGTTGCATCAAAGGTAACCGTATGCTCGCCGGCCGCGCGCTTGCCGTCTATCAGCGTCGCCACTTTTCGTCCGAGCACGTCAAATACCGTCAACTGCACGTCCGCCGACTGCGGCAGACGGAAGTCAATCTGCGTGGTCGGGTTGAACGGGTTCGGATAGTTCTCACCCAACGTCACCTGATTCGGCAGTTCGGCCGGACCGGCCACATCGAGCGTATAGGTCGAGTCGGCCCATCCGTTCGGCACGTAATTGCGCAGGGTAATGTCGTCAAGCAATCCGTTGAAGAATGGCTGACTTCCGCCCGTACCGCCAATCTTCAGCGACGAGGAGTTGTTGTAGGCGCCCGCATCAATCGGATGCACGCGCTGGGCAACCACCGAGTCGCCTTCCACACTTATGACTCGCGTGAAGAGCGTTCCGAGCGAATCGTTCGGGCTGACCTCCGGACCTTTCACGCCCAGCTGCATATAGTACCACGTCTCGGCCTGGATGCGCTCGTTTTGTCCGTCCATCAGCAGACATCCGCCCGTAAAGCTGCCACAATCGGTTGTGTTGTCGGGCATATATACGGCCGGACGCATGGCTCCGTTCGGATCCAGATACACCTGGTAGTTACTCCAGTACAGGGTGCTGGCCGCTCCTTTCGCAATCAGGCGCGTGCCGCTGGCCGGAACCGAGTCCTGGGCGTAAAACTTGAAGTCCAGGGCAAAGTTCGACAGCTGATGCACCGCCGAGGAAGCCTCCAGCCAGGTAGAGTCGGAGGCGTTGAATTCAAAGGCCATATCATCGCCACCTTCGTCACCGGCCGCATACGAGGGACTCTCGGCCGCGCTGTGGAAGGTGATCTCTTCGCCAAATTGGGAGTTGTCGTTCGGAATGCCGGAGCCTTCATCAAAGTCCATTGCAAAGACCTCGATGCTGTCGGTCCAGACGGCAAAGTTGTAATAGGTCGAATCCGACTCGGCCGTCGCCGGGCTCGTGGCCGTCAGCCCGCCCTCGGTCTCGGCTTTGATGTAGTAGTTGACCGAAGCACCTACCTCCTGCGAGGGAATGGTGGCCGAATACATGTTGTCGGATCCTTCCGCCATCGCCGTCGTCTGCCAGCTTCCGTCGCCCACCTGGTAGTGCAGGTCGGCCGCGGCGATACCGGCGCTTCCCAGCGTCTCAATCGTGGCTTCAATTTCGTAGGTCTGCCCCGACTGCTGGTTGTCCAGCGAGGTCACGCCCTTGATAATCGGCGGGACCGCAAAATTTCGTACCGTGTTGCTGATGCGGACCTCGTCCATGAATCCGTCGAGGTTCGCGAAGGCCGTATCGTTCTGCGGGGAGGTCGCGATAAACAGCGGCTGGCTGCTGACATTTGGCGGGCCGGTATTCCCTGCCGCTCCGTATCCGTATGACTCGAAGTGAATCAGCTCGAGCGGATCGTCGTTTTCGTTCGGCAGCCGTCCGGGATTGTTCGCGTTCTGGTGCAGCATCTGCACGATCACCTGCTTGGAGGTATCGCGAATAAAGGTCAGATGAAACCACTCGCCGATTTCAAGCAGATTGTTCGGGGAACGAATTTCAATCCACGTACCGGCCTCTTCGCTGTAATAACCGGTTGAAAAGTCGCGGTTGGTACCGAAGATATTAAAGAAGTAGTTCGAGTAGTAATACTGTGAGCCGTCCGGATCGCCCGGCTTAAAGTATAGGCGCGGCTGGCGTCGCCAGTCGTCCTGGGTCGTACCGAACGTAAAGATATTCACCCACATTTCCATCGTCCAGCTCCCCTGCAGGTCAAGCGCGGTGGTGTCGGGAATCTGGATATGGGATTTGTCCTGCGGGCTGTCGTTGTCAAACCGGACCTGGTAGTTCAGATCGCCGGCCCCCTGCATCTGCAGAAAGGAAATGTTGCCGAAAATGTTGGGTTCGGCAATCTCGTATTGGGCGGCATTGTCGTTGTTGAAGTTCTGGTCGAAATGCAGCAACAGCACCGTCGCCGAGTCCGAGGTATACGGACCGCCTATCGGTTCTGTTTGCTGGGCAAATAACGAACTGTTCGTAATACCAATAAATAATGTAAATACAACTATAAAGGTGGAAAGTGCCTGTATCTTATATTTCATATTAGCTAAATAGAAGTGTTAAGCTTGATAATGAACAATATTTTAAAATCTCTGAAAAATCTGCTAAAACCCTGCATCGATTTTAATGATTTACATCCGCTTCACACGTGTTATCGTTAACAGTCATATATGTATAAATTCTCCCAAGCAAAATCAAGGACTAATACATTATTATAACTGTTTTTTATCAGGATTATTCCTTCCTATTTTGAACTCAGTGCTGCCAGACTCAAATCTCGTCTCTCAACAACTATTTTCAACATAAAAAGGCTAAGGATCATTCCTAAATATTTCAACTTTTCTGAGATTGAAATTTTGTTCTTATTTAAAACTCAAATTTTTTTCACCTACTTCACAATAGTAAATGATAATCCTGAAAAACAATAATCGATTTTATAACGGTTTCAAAATGAAATCCACGGTTATCTCTTAAGAGGATCCTCTTATTAATCTCAATGTGATAATAAAAAAGCCGGTGAAAAGCATTGCGCTTCTCACCGGCTTTTTTTACACTTCTTGAGTTTATGCTGCAATCTCAAAGTCAATTATCTGCAGGTAATCAAACACGTTCTGCATATACTACTAATCACCTGCAAATAGCTGCTTTCAACTTTGAGCTTTCAGCTGAAATAAATTCCGAAGATGTTGGAATTTACTTCAATAACAGCATTTTTCGCGTTTTCGTCACTTCGGTGGTTTCCAGTCGATACAAGTATACGCCGCTGGATAATCCGGAGGCATCAAATTGGACCGAATGCTCACCGGCAGAACGCTTTCCGTCAACCAACGTCGCAACCTTTCGTCCGAGCACATCGAATACGGATAGCTCGATATCCGAAGACTGCGGCAATCGGAATTCGATCTGCGTAGTCGGGTTGAATGGATTTGGATAGTTCTTGCCGAGAGTTACACGACGCGGCAGTTCAGCCGGTTCGTCAATGGCAGTAGCTACCGAGTCCGCATATCCTTCGGGGACGTAGTTGTATATTTTGATATCGTCAATCAACCCGTTGAAATACGGTGAGGCACCACCCGATCCACCGATCTTTAAGGAAGACGAGTTATTGTAAGCACCGGCCTCCGTCGGGTGGATCCGTTCGGCCACCGTATCGCCGGTGGCTACATCCATAAAGCGGGCAAAAACCCGTCCCGTCGTGTCGCCTTCCGCGACTTCCGGACCCTTTACCCCGATCTGAACATTATACCAGGTCTCGGCTTGTACGCGCTCATCCTCCCCGTCCATAACCAGACAACCGCCGGTAAAGGAACCGCACGGATCCAGTCCGTTGTCGGGCATGTAGATGGCCGGACGCATCGCTCCTCCGGGATCAAAGTATACCTGGTAGTTGCTCCAATAAAAGGCACTGCTTGATCCTTTAGCGAGAAGACGAGTATCGGTGGCCGGAACGGAATCCTGGGCGTAAAATTTAAATTCAACTGCGAAGTTGGTCAGCTGATGAACCGCCGAGGTCGTCTCCAGCCACGTCGAGTCGGAGGCATTAAACTCGAAGGCCATATCATCTCCGCCTTCATCGCCGGCTGCATACGAGGGACTCTCGGCCGCACTGTGGAAGGTAATTTCCTCGCCGAACTGCGAATCGTCATTCGGCACGCCGGAGCCTTCATCAAAGTTCATACTGAAGACTTCGATACTGTCGGTCCAGACAGCAAAGTTATAATAGGTCGAATCTGATTCGGCCGTTGCAGGACTGGTGGCCGCCAGTCCGCCATCTGTTTCGGCTTTGATGTAATAATTAACCGAAGTACCTACCTGCTGAGACGGAATACTGGCTGTGTAGAGATTATTGGATCCTTCTGCCATCGTCGTGGTCTCCCACGAACCGTCATCCACCTGGTAGTGTAGGTCGGCTGATGCAATTCCGGCACTGCCGAGTGTTTCAATGGTGGCCTCTACTTCATATGTTTCACCCGCCTGCTGGTTGTCCAGCGACGTGACGCCCTTGATAATCGGCGGGACGGCAAAATTTCGTACCGTATTACTGATCCGAACTTCGTCCATAAAACCGTCGAGATTTGCAAAAGCCGTATCGTTCTGCGGGGAGGTTGCAATAAATAGCGGCTCACTGGTATTCACGGGATCTCCCGTTAATCCGTCAGCCCCATATCCATATGAGTCAAAGTGAATCAACTCCAACTCGTCATCGTTGGCATTCGGGAGACGTCCTTTATTCTCGGCATTCTGGTGAATCATCTGAACGATAACCTGCTTCGACGTATCCCTGATAAAGGTCAAGTGAAACCATTCACCGATTTCCAGTACATTATCGGGCGAACGAATAGATATATGGGTGCCGTCGTCTGGACTCCAGTAACCGGTTCCGAAGTCGCGATTGGTGCCGAATATATTGAAATGGTAATTGGCATGGTAATAAACATCGTCTCCATCCGGACCACCGTCCCCTGCTTTAAAATACAGGCGCGGCTGACGTCGCCAGTCGTCCTGCGTCGTACCAAAGGTAAAGACGTTTACCCACATCTCCATAGTCCAACTACCATTTAAGTCCAACGCGGTCGTATCCGGGACCTGGATATGGGATTTATCGTCAGGACTGTCATTGTCAAAACGAACCTGGTAGTCAAGATCGCCGGCTCCCTGCATCTGAAGAAACGATATATTACCGAAAATGTTGGGATCGGCAATCTGGTATTTATCGGCATTGTCATTGCTGAAATCCTGGTCGAAATGCATCAGCAAGACCGTTGCCGAGTCCGATTGATAGGGACCGCCAATCGGTTCGGTTTGTTGTGCATAGGTATCGGCTACCATTACCGCCCCTGCAACTAAAATCATTCCCAATATGCTGAATAAAAATCTTGTTTTTCGTATCATTTTATCCCATATGCTGTTTATATTGAATTTTCAATGAGCTTTGACCTGAACACATTATATATTACTGAAGCTAGCCATTTTAAATTAAAGTATTAAATACCATATAAACAAAGTATATAGTCCATATATGTCCAGAAAATTAATACCGTCTTTTCAAACTCCCGGGGATTGACAGGACAATAATTAATCCACTTATTAATACATCAAAATGCAAGAGATTCTAATTAATGGAGTTTCATTATGAGCAAAGTAAACTGGGGTATCCTGAGTACGGCAAAAATTGGACGTGAAAAAGTTATTCCGGCGCTGCAAAAGGCATCAAACTGCCGGGTACAGGCCATCGCTTCTCGCAATGAATCCCGTGCCTCCGAAGTTGCCTCGGAACTGGATATACCTGAACATTTCGGGTCCTATGAAGCGCTGCTTAATTGTGATACCGTAGACGCTATCTATATCCCCCTGCCTAATCACCTCCATGTGGATTGGTCGATCCGCTGCCTGAAGGCGGGCAAACACGTATTATGCGAAAAGCCCATTGGCATGAATGCCTGGGAGGCTGAAAAACTCCGTAATACGGCCAAAAAGTTCCCGGATCTCAAAATTATGGAGGGATTTATGTATCGACATCACCCCCAGTGGCAGCATGCCAAAAAGCTGGTGGATGAAAACGTCATCGGCTCACTTCAAACGATCCATACCATGTTCACTTACTATAAAGACGATCCCGATAATATCCGAAACAAACCCGAAATGGGCGGCGGCGGTATGATGGATATCGGGTGCTATGCAATTTCAGTGGCTCGCTTTCTGTTTGACCGGGAACCCCGTCGGCTGACGGCTTCGGTGAGGTATGACCCGACTTTCGAAATTGACCGGCTGACCTCGGCGATTCTGGATTTCGGACAGGGAACCGCTACCTTTACCTGCTCGACCCAGGCCTCCCATCAACAGTCGGTCGAAATTTATGGCACCGATGCCCTGTTGGAAATCGAAATACCCTTTAATCCTCCGTGGAACGCCCCTACCCATATCTATCAACATACCAACGAGGGCACAGAAGATATCAGTTTTGATCCCTGTAACCAATTTACGATTCAGGGTGAAAAATTTGCACAAGCCATATTGGAGGACGAGCCGGTTCCCACACCGCTTAGTGACGCCGTTGCCAATATGAAAGCCATCGACGCAGTATTTGAAAGCGGGGAGAAAAACAAATGGATCGATTTAAATATAGATTAGAAGCTTGCAAAATTACTATCTACATGCAAGATATGCTAATTGATTCCTGTGGCCTCTTCAGTACATAAACCCTAATTAATTAGATTAAGCAAATTATCGAATGGCTGAATATCCTCATCTGCTGGGAATAGACGACGGACCTTTTGATAAAACGAATGACCGGAAAGTTGATCTCGTCGGAGCCATGGTGGAGGGAAATTCACTTTTGGAAGGGGTTTCCATTCATTCCATGCCGGTTGACTATCACCCGGTTACTCCTTTGTATGCTCGGTGGATTCAAAACATGAGATGGTTCCCATCCCTTCAGGGTGTGGTTATTGGAGGTATTACGGTTGCCGGACTGGGCATCATCGATCTTGCGTCCCTTAGTCAAGAATTGAAACTTCCCGTACTCTCTGTGACACGCTCACCTACGACCGACGGTGACTTGATTAATGCACTAGAATCCGCCGGGTATGAAAAACGTATTCCACTGGTAAGAGAAACCGCTCCCTCTCAAAAAATTCAAGAAGGCTTATATGCAGCCTTTGAAGGAACCGATTTCAAAACAGCTAAACAGTTGGTCCTCTCCTCCCTTCAAAAATCGACTATGCCTGAACCTCTACGGATTGCACACCTGGTCGCCACAGCGGTTACCGAAGGCGAGTCAAAGGGCAATGTCTAAAAAAGGACACGGAGCCCTCTATCTTAGAAGCAACATCTTTCGAACCCTGGTCACGGTAGGCGTCTGTAATCGGTATAAATAGACGCCACTGGATAATTCGCCGGCATCGAAAGCAACCTGGTGACGACCGGCTGATAACCTGCCTTTTACCAGGGTCTTTACCTTGTGTCCCGTAACATCGTACACTAACAACTGAATATCAGCCGATCGCGGCAAATTAAACACTATTTGCGTTACCGGATTAAACGGATTGGGATAATTCTGGCGGAGTTCGACCTCCTCCGGCAAAACACGGGGACTTTTCGGGGATTCAATGGCAGTTCTTATTTGATTGGCTGCGGCCGGAGAACCGTGCCCTTCGGAAGCCGCCCAGTTTTCGGGATTGTCATTGTCAAGATCGGGCGCTCGCAAAGCAAGGGTGGCCCCTGCTCCGTCGGCCGTTTCCGGCCATGGAGCACTGTCATCGTAGGTTACGGAATCCACAAGCTGATCACCCTCGTCAAATATTCGTACCACTTCCCCTCCGGCATCAAAACCGAATTCCATGGGCCCCGCCACATTCAAAATATCACCAAACAAGTTAAAAAAGGCCGCCGTATCCTGGCTGACCACCCAATATTCCCCACCCTTGAGAGTATCGGCCGAAGCAAAAGTATAACCATGTTCATCATTGGAATCCTTCAGAGTCCAATCTTTCAAGCTGATATCGGAATCCGTTGTATTATGGAGTTCTATCCAGTCCTGGGGATTAAATTGGTCGGACGAATGATAGTTGATTTCATTAATAATCACCCGTGGCGGACGAACCGTATCCCTTACAAAATGAGCCTTTACTGATGAAACTTCTCCAGGATTTACCCGGATAGACACTGCACTTTTATCAGTCCCTTCCCACCGTTCGAAACGATATCCGGGATCCGCATTGGCCGTTAATTCAACCGGAACTCCCGTAAAATAGGTCCCCTGCCAGGGGTAGTGCGAGATATTAAGCGAATTCATTTGTATCGTCCCTTCCCCGGTTCCGATCTCCAACCGAAAGCTTACCTGGTCGGCCTCCGATAAACCGAATTCCGTCATAAGATGATCCCAAACCGCACCGGTACGCTGACGTACAAAGGTTTCTACAACTTCTACATTATTCCTCCAATCCTGCATATCTTCCAGTGCACTGCTCAACCAGGAGCGATTATCCCGGAAAGTGCCTTTCCAGCGCTCCACATGCCGCGGCATCGCGTCCTCTATTCCCTGTTCAAACCTATCCAGTCTCCCAAGCATTGAATCCACCGCAAAATCGGTATTTAAACGGTCTGCATACCTATTTATAAATCGATTTCTAAAGGTGTCGTTTCGAAGTAAAGCTGAGAACAGATTGGAAGTAAAATTATCTTGATTCCCAACTTCAGCATACATATCAGTATCAGCTTTTAGATGTCCGCCGGCCAATCCATAGTCTCCATCAAACAACACCCATCTCCATTGACCATCAGGCGATTGAGGTTTCCACACTTTTACATTATTCCAGGGCCAGTCGGAGGTAGCGGCGAACATCCGGGTGGTCATGTAATCGATAAAATTATCCACGTCAATTCGCTCACTTACGTATTGATAGGTTTGTGCATTTTCCAGGTCATTCTGCGAGACATAATTTTGCAATGAACGGTAGGGTTGCATGGATCCCTGTATGACCACCTCATCGTTTTCAATCATGTCGATTTTATCCGGGGCTACGGCATGATGGGAGGCCAAATAGTGCTCGTTCTGCTTTTCCCGCATATTATGCACGCCCCAATAACGACCATTTATGAATACAATCACCGGACGGTAAGCCATCACGTCGGAGTATCGATCATCGGCCATGCTGTGAATCATGGCATCGCGAAACATTGTCCATCCCCAATCCTGTCCGCTGTTGCGCAGTACAAAAGCCTGGTACCGGTTAATGTTGAGGGAAGGAAATAAGCGATATTCAAAGGCCGAAGCTCCGTATTCGCCGCGTGCAAAAAGAGCAAGGGATTTCTGGGGATATCCGAGGCTCCAGGACCCGTGCATCTGCATGCCCGCCCTGGACCTGAAGCTTCCCTCTCCTTTCGGTTCATATAATTCAATATGAACCGGCCGCTCCCACTCTTTATGAAAATTGGCTCCAAAATATGGGAACCCGTCCTCTGCCTGGTCCCCTTTGACATAGATTCCGCGATCACTACTGAACAGATTCGGGGGATCCGAGGCAAGCGATACGACCGGCAGTGAAAAAGACTCGTTGATAAAATAGGTATGTGTCACAGTTTGACTGGGTAAATTTCCATCCCCGATGGTGCGCAGACGCAATACGGTGGTAGTATCAATACGAAGGTCCCCCTTCCAAAGTGAAGATGCATCATCCGGCAGGGAGCCATCCGTTGTGTAGCGGACCTCTCCTTGCGGCGGATGATAATCCAGGGATACGGTAACCTCTCCATCGTATATTCCTCCCTTCGTGTCGACTGATGGATTTTCATTGAAAGCGGCATAGTAATCGGTGTTATTGACCGAATCGGGAGTGGGGGTGGGGAAATATCCCCAGGTGCTGCCGCCGTCAGATGTTCGACCGTAGGAGTAATCGGACGGAATGTATCCGAATGATATTTGATCGAGCGTGTCGCCGTTGCTGTGAAAAAGAACCAACTGCTCCCCGTTGGTGTCGAGACGAAAGTTTGTATGCAGATGAACTTTTCTGAATCCCAGCAATTCCACCGGTCCTTTCGGATTTTCCGGCGGCTCAGTCATTAGAAAACTGAGATAGGGAATCATGGTCATATCGGAGGAATTCGTATCCACATTGTGTGTCTGTATTGCTATCGTATTTTGACCCGGCTGCATTAAATTCGATACATTCTTGATGTCAAATCGCTCGGGATCCCCGTCCCGGTACATCTTCGCCTCATGCGGCTGATAGGCCAACTGATCATATTCCGGCTCAACACCCGCCTCGCCCACGTTGGAGCGTGCAACCTCCACTCCGTTTATATAAGCGACAAACGCATCATCATAATCCACGTGCAAGAGAGCTCCCTGGACAAGTCCGACGGAATCAACGGGAAATTTTTTGTGAATGTAGACCGAAGTCGGATTGGAATCGAAGGTCCCGGTCGAATCGATGTCCGTCGCATCGTCACCGTCTCCGTAACCAAATCCACTGGGACCGGAAACCCATTGACTTTCGTCAAAACCAGACTGATTCCAATCGGTGGGTGGAGCTGAATCGCCAATAAAGTAATGCCATTCATCCCCCTGTCTGACCACCGTCTCGAAATGCCGCACGGGCTGATTTCGATCCTTGCCGGATGCAAAGATTAACAGGTGTTGACCTGCATCGAGAGTAATATCCGGAAGGGTCCATTGTTGCGCTTGCTGTGGGTCATCAGTCAGATGGTAGCCCCCAAGGTTAACTGCAACGGATCCCCTGTTGTATAGCTCAATCCAGTCCGGCCGATCGCCGTCAAAATCAGTGATGCCGTCTTCATTGGAGGTCAACACTTCATTGATAACAACCTGCTGCCCGAATACTTGGGCAGCAGACAAAATTAAGCAAATTGCCAGGAGTGCAATTTTTCGCATGGATGATTACCCGGTATAAAGAGAGCTTGAATGAAATATTCCGTGGACACTTATTTTCAATAGATCCACTTTAAGTCTTCTTTCGGTCCTTCCCCGGTCCCCGACGCCAAGTCGGGGACGTATCGAGAAGTTTAATCCTGTACATTGTACTAGCGTGTAACCGGGAATTCAGATATTCGCAGGGTAGTCGATCCGTAAGGTATCAACGTAATCTGCTCGACCGGTTCATCCGATTTAACATTGCTCCACATCAGGGGACCGGCAATTCCATTGTACGCTTGCCACTGCGGTATCCGTCGTGCATCGGTTTGAATCACTACGGGCGCCGCATCTTCGGTAAACGGATGGTCCGGAACCTCTTTATGCGTAACTTTGAAGTATTTCGACGGATTTTTAATGGCATCCTGGGTAATACCGTAATTCCAGGGATCATCGGTATACACTTCATAGGTTTTGTACGGCTCGGGGAAATCGTGGTGTTTATCTTCTATCTGGCGCCACTCTGCATCAAGTTTCAATCCGTAGGCCAAAGGACCATATTCCACTCCGGCTGAGTTATTATGCCAACGGGATATGCGCACTTTAAACGGTATCTCAAGAGTCACCCGATCACCGTCTTCCCAATCGCGGTCCAGCACGATCTTTTCATTACCTTCACCGCTTTTCTCATGGGTCCCATTGACCATGACTGCCGCTGAATCCGCCCATCCGGGGACTCGCAAGTGCAGCGGGAAACGAACCGGCTCTTCACTCTCTACCGTAAAGTTTACGGTACCGTTAAACGGATAGTCCGTCTCTTCGGTAATCGTAACCTGCTGTCCGTCAGCCACTTTTGCCGTAACTTTGCTGGGCGCATAAGCCACGGCCGCCAGCCCGCGGTCGGCTGTCGCCATCCACATGTTGGTGGTGAATTTTGGCCATCCCTGGTGCAGGTTGGCCGTACAACAGCCGTATCCGGACTCCATCCCATAGAGGTTGGTTCCCCAGTGACGGGTAGTGAATTGGTGGTCGTACTGGGTAACCGCTATCTGGTTGGGCATCTGGTAATATTGACGGCCGGTGTAGTCGGGTTCCATCTGAGCCGGCAGCGCATTGTACATCACTCGCTCAAGCCGGTCGACATAGGATAAGTCGCCGGTTATCCTGAAAAGATTTTCCAGACTATAGGCAAATTCTACCACGGTACACAGTTCGGTCCCGTGCAGCGGATCCGTACCATGGAGCAGTTCATCGCCCGAGAACAATCCTTCAATCTGTCCATGGTGACGCATGAGCTTCTCAATTCCGGTCTTGGATATCCGTTTCAGCGAATCCGCTTTCGCATATTGATAGTACACGGCCGGCGTCTTGACCCCCATTCCGGTATTAACACCATGCCAGGTTCCCGGTGCATCCTGGTTCAGCCGACCAGTCCAGTCGCGGGTTTGCTTATAGATTAACTCACCCAGTTCCAGCAGAAACTGATCACCCGTACGATTGTATAGCCAGTAAACACTCGACAAATTTTCGCCGCCGCGAGTTTTGGCCCAGTGAGACCAGTTATCCAACGGCTGTTCTGGCAGGTGTTTTAATTGATACTTGAAATAGTCGGTCATAAAATCGATCACGCGCTCGTCACCGGTCGCTTCATAATACTGCTGCAGCACCTTCAGCATAACCATGCGGGGCCACCAGTCTTTTTTTACCTCTTCGCGACGATTGATACTCTTCTTCTGATCGTCACCCATTTTTGAGGTGTCGGGCCGCGGACCGAAAAATCCGTCTTCCGACTGACTCTGCAGCGTCCATTCCACCCACTTATTGGCTTTATCGATCAATTCCTGATCTTTTAGCGTATAAGCCATTGGAAGTAATCCGTCGAGCCAGTACGGACCGCGTTCCCAGCTGTCGCCGTCACCG
>CAJXOW010000020.1 GCA_913057825.1 uncultured Balneolaceae bacterium
GTTTTTTACAAGTGTAAAGGATGTCCCCGAACACCTGTAAAGGATGTGCCCGGTCTGCACACCCCTCCGAAGGGGGACGTTTTTTCACCTCAATCGCCAACAAATTCCCCCTTTGGAGGAAAGGGGGAGGACCCTACCTTTTCATCTTCGATAAAACTTTCTCATTGTCTATTGCTTCAAGGTCTTTCTGTTCGGGCGGGGTGGGACGGTCGCGGTAACGGTCAACAACGCAAATGAAGCCTAAAGGATCTTTCTCGCCGGCATGGAATTGGTGCAATGTATTGGGGGCTATAAAGATGGTATCGTAGGGACTGATTTCATGGAGTTCATTACCGATGATCACACTGCCGGATCCGCGAATGACCACAACCGAATGCGGATGGCGATGATACTCAAGCGAGGTATATTCCCCTGCCTCAACTTCGAAATAACGGGTTTCAAAATTCAGGGCTTGTTCGTCCTTCCGGGGGCCCAAAAGGGTATATCGGTGCACGCCTTTGAAGCTCTGATCTTCGGTTTTATAGTCTTTGCGGGGTATATTTTTCCACTCAAATTTATCCGATTTGATAACCTTGGAACGGGAGTATGACTGATCTTTGCTCATAAATTACCTCGTACCGTTTCGCTGAACAATTTGCTGGCATAGCGCAATCCGTCGGAATGGCGATATAAACTGCTTCCTATTAAAAACACGCTGTCTTTGCCATATATTTCCATCCAATCTGAGAGATTATCCAGCTCAATGCCTCCGCCAATCATGGGAAAAGCAGCTTCGAAGGGCAGTTGATCGCTGGTGGCGGCGCTGCAAATACCCTGGCATTGTTCTTCTGTAAAGGAAAATCTTCCTGAACTGTTGGGGAAAATAACGAAGTCGGCTCCGAGTGCTCTCCACAGTTGTCCGTATAGGAAGGATGGGGTCATCCCGCTGCGTTTATTTTCGACCAGGTTCCCGGAAAAAGCGGGATGAGCAATGATCGGTAGAGAAATATCGCTAATGGCCAGGGTGATTAACGTGGAAAGGCCGGTCAAATGCGGTGAAACCAAGACGCCGTCTGCTCCAAGTTCCGCCGCCATCTGATATCGTTCCAGAACCATTCCGTGATCGGCGGTAATGTTGGGATAGTAGTGGGAACGATGACCGGTATCCGCGGCAGCTTCCTTGACGGCTTTGACGCAGTGAGAAACGCGTTCTTCAAACGGGGCATACGCCTGATTCGCTAACCCGTGATCGTCTTTGATAATATCGATTCCTCCGCAAGCCATCTGGTACGTTTGCTTCCCGAATTCTTCGGCCGACAAACCCATCGGCTTGATGGCGCTGCAACTGAGAGGCCGGTGGTTGGCTCCGAACTGTTTTCGTATTGCTGAAATGCCAAATGAAGGACCCGGCAGCAGCCAGGTCGGCAGTTTATCCCATTGTACATGGTGAATGCAAATGCCGGGTTTCAGCGATATATTCCCATACAGCAGATTCAGAAACTGGGTGACTTCGTTTCCAATGTCTTTGACCGGCCATTGAATGACTACTTCATAAAGACGACCTTTAATTTGCTTCCGACGAAGGGGAGTCCCCACCACCTCTTGTTTTTGTCGTTCGTTGAGGACATCGCGGGGTAGTTCAACGCTTTGTTCGAGACAGAGGTCGTCAATTTTTTGCTTGATCGACTCGCCTTCCAGCAGGGTGATATGATAAGTGACGTTGAACGTTTCCACAGTGACCCCGGATGGTTGGTGTTAGACTTCAACCGTTTCGTTACGGCGTGGTCCGGTTGATACAAATTTAACGGCTACATCAAGAAAGTCTTGTAAATATTCAATGTAGTTGCGTGCTTCTTCAGGAAGATCTGAAAGCTTTTCGCAGTTGCGGGTGGAGCTGTTCCAACCTTCCATCGTCGTGTAAACGGGCTGCGCTCGCTCCAACTTGCGAGTATCAAGCGGATAGACCTGTGTTTCTTCTCCGTCGATCTTGTAGGAGGTGCAGGCTTTAATGGTATCAAACTGATCCATGACATCCAGCTTGGTGATGGTTAGCTCGGTGAGACCGTTTACATGGGCGGCGTATCGAAGGGCTACCAGGTCGATCCAGCCGCAGCGTCGGGGACGTCCGGTGGTAGCTCCGTATTCGTTTCCTTTGTCACGCAGTCGCTGTCCCACCTCGTTTTCGAGTTCCGTTGGGAAAGGACCGTTGCCCACGCGCGTGCAGTAGGCTTTACTGATACCCATCACATGATCGATGGCCGTAGGAGGGATGGCCGACCCTACACAGGCACCGCCGGCTGTTGGGGGGGAAGAGGTTACGTAGGGATAGGTGCCGTGATCGATATCCAGCAGACTGCCCTGGGCGCCCTCCAGGAGGATATTTTCTCCCCGGTTTACAGCCTGGTGGAGAAGGTGACTGGTGTTTTTAATAAATGGGGCAAGACGGTCGGACTGACGAGCGAGCGGTTCATAAATATCATCCACTTCCAACGGCTCTTCGTTATAGATGCACTCCAGGGTCGCGTTAACTTCTTCCAGGTTGCTTTCGATTTTTTCCTTCAAATTCTTCTTGTCCAGCAAGTCAACCATACGAATGCCGGAGCGAGCAACCTTGTCGACATACGCGGGACCAATTCCCCGGCCGGTCGTACCGATCGCGTCTTCTCCCCGCATTTTTTCACGGGCTTCGTCAAGAAGTTTATGATAGGGGAGGATAACGTGCGCCGTTTCGCTAACATGCAGGCGATCCGTTAAATCCACCTCCATTTCTTTGAGGGCATCGATCTCATCAGTTAACGCTTCCGGATCCACCACGACACCATTTCCGATAATACACTGGGAATCGGGATGAAATATTCCCGACGGAATCAGGTGCAGGACCATCTCCTGGTCGTCGAATTTAATGGTATGTCCCGCATTGGCTCCGCCTTGATAGCGAATGACATAGTTTGCCTCGCGGCTGAGCAGATCCACAATTTTTCCTTTACCTTCATCGCCCCATTGGGCGCCAACAACAATTCGTACAGACATAATTCCTCATAAAAATAGAGGGGCAGGTACCCTACACCCCTCTAAAGCATTAAAAATTTCGATGCGAAATACTAATCGTTTTCTTCTTCCTCACCCTCTTCCTTGTTATAGGAATTAACCGCTTCTTCGAGCGATTCATAGTGTTTGAAAACGGTAATGAGTTTCGTTACTACGAGCAGGCTTTCGATTTTATCGGTCGGATTGGCAATGCGCAGATCACCACCGGCTTTCCGCATGGTGGTCAGTCCGCCAATGAGCATACCGAGTCCCGACGAATTCATGAATTTGACCTTGGCCAGGTCCACCACTACGTTCTTTTTGCCTTCCTCGATCAGTTCATGCAGCGTATCATTTAGTTCCACTGCATCGGGACCTCCCATTACGTTGCCTTTAAACTCGATAATGACGCAGTTATATCGTTCGCTTACTTTGAAACTCATAATTTAACCCCCAATGAAATTAATATTTGAGATAAGTTATAATTAGTCATCTTGTTTTTTCCAGTTCCACAACTACTGCACTGGCTACATAGAGTGAACTGTATGTACCCAGGAAAATTCCGACCAACAGTACAAATGAAAATCCACGCAAAACCTCTCCTCCAAAGATAAACAGCACCGTTACTACAAACAAGGTGGTAACAGAAGTAATCACGGTACGGCTGAGCGTATCGTTGAGGCTTCGATTAATCATTTTATTGAACTCCATCGTCTTGAAATTTATGGAGTTTTCCCGGATGCGGTCGAACACCACAACGGTATCGTTAATGGAGTAACCGACGATGGTCAGGAATGCCGCAATGATCGCCTGATCGATCTGCATATTGAAGGGCATCACCTCGTTTAATAGTGTAAATAAGCCCAACGTAATGATCACGTCGTGAAATAGGGCGGCGACGGCGCCGGTCGAGAATCTCCAGTTTTTAAATCGAATCAGGATATAAAGGAAGATTACGATCAGCGCAAAGATAATGGCTTTGAAAGCGCCCCGTTTGAGATCTTCCGCGAAACGGGGTCCGACAACGTCAGTTTTTATAATTTTGGCTTTATTGTCGGGGAACTCACTCTCGAACGTCGATAGAAATATATCCTGCACCTCGTTGGTGGATCGGTCAACGTCGGCCCGAATCATGATATCGCTTGGAGAGCCGTAACGCTTAACATCAGGCGTGATGCCCAGCGGTTCGGTTAGAGCAGTGCGTATTTCAGTAACTTGTACGGGTTGTTCGAACTCAACGACAAACTGAAGTCCGCCGGTAAAGTCGATCCCGTATTGAAGGCCTTTTCCGATGATGGTCACGAGGGAGATGGCCAATAGCAGGCCGGAAACTACGTAAGCTATTTTCTGGCCTCTGATAAAGTCGAATGATGGATTTTCAAATAAACGCATATTGGATCTATTCTTGAATACTTGTTATTAAAGTTTTCTTACCGGTCAATTTAGCCAAAGCTGATATCAGCTTCCCGGTCATAGGTCAGGTAATCGACCACTACGCGGGTAATGACGATGGCGCTGAATAGCGAAGCAACAATACCGGCCATCAGGGTAACGGCGAAACCGCGAATGGGTCCGACGCCGAAGCTGAACAGAATCAGCGCTACGAAGAAGGTCGTGACGTTGGCATCGATAATCGCGCTCATGGCGTGCGAGTAGCCGGCATCAATAGCGGCGCGCAGTGTTTTACCTCCCCGCTGCTCTTCGCGTATGCGGTCAAATATCAGCACGTTCGCGTCCACCGCCATACCGATCGTCAGTACAATACCGGCAATGCCGGGTAAGGTCAGGGTGGCCTTGAAGGCGGCCAGGATACCCAGTATGAATATGATATTGAGCAGCAAGGCCAGGTCGGCAATACCTCCCCCGGTACGGTAGTAGATGATCATGAAGATCGCCACGATAATGAGCCCGATAAGCGTCGAGTAGAAACCGGACTGAATTGATTCTTCACCCAGGGTTGCACCGACCGTTCGCTCTTCGATAATATCAAGTGGTGCGGGCAGTGCACCGGAGAGCAAGATATTTACAAGGTCTTCGGCTTCTGTAACATCTGCCAGTCCGGATATACTCGATCGTCCCTGCGTAATCTTGGTTTCCACTCTCGGGTATGATTGAACATATCCATCGAGTACAATGGCAATCGGTTTTCCAATATTGGATCCCGTAATTCGCGCCCAGCGACGGGCTCCTTCGCTGTTCATATTCATGGAGACACGGGGTTCGTTGGTCGTGGGATCAAAATTGATTCGCGCTTCCTCAATCACCGAACCGGTCAATTCGGCCTCGTCACGAACACCGAGCAACTCATAGTATTCGGTGCCGCTTTGCTGATCGGTCTGTATAGGACTTCCACTCCAAAGAAGTTCTGCATTGCGGGGCAACAGTTCCTGGACCCCGGGACGACTGGTGATTTCATTTACCCTGGCCGTATCTTGTCCGGCTGCGTACCCTAATACATATTGGTTCCGCGGGTTGGGTTGAAGTACTTCCTCCAGTGGATTGGTAATATCGGTGGTGTCGGCCCCGGTTGTATCGGCTTGCTGGTCCAAATAGCTCATGATCTGTTCGCGCGACTGCGAAAGTTCTTCTGGATCCGCCATCAGGCGAAATTGGAGCCTGGCCGTGCCTCTCAGCAGGTTTCGAACCCGCTCTTTGTCGCTTACGCCGGGCAGCTCAACCACAATACGACGGTTGCCCTGGCGGAAGATCGCCGGCTCGGTCACCCCGTAACGGTCTACACGATTACGGATAATATCGATGGCCCGGTCGACCGCCTTGTCGCGCTGATCCTTTAGATAATCCGCGATCTCTTGGTTGGAGGAGCGACGTGTAATGTTGGCGGCTTCCGAGCGGAAATACCGGCTTAGTCGACCCTGCGGATTTTGAGTTTCGAAGGTTTGAACCAGTTCATCGATGAAATCCGTACCGTTTTCAATGGCTCTTTGCTCGGCTGTATCGATGGTACGGGACAACGTGGAGTCCAGATCATCGCCGGCAAGCTCCCTGAGCAGCTTGGGTGTTCCAACTTCCATCGTGACGTGCATACCACCTTTCAGGTCGAGTCCCAGGTTCAGCGTTTGTGTTCCCAGTTCCTGGATACGACCCCTGTTTTCTTCCATGTATTCCTGTCGCTCTTCCTCCGGCAGACTGTCGATGTAGCGTTGCTCGAGCCAGTAGCGGACCGAGAATGACAGATAGTAAGCCGACAGCAGAATAAATGCTACGATAAAGGCTATTTTAGTTCCGTTTTCTCTCATAATCGAAGTAAATAATTTGGAGTTTTAAAATCGGTAAATGGTTAAGACGCGAATAGACGCCCGGGCCGGTAGCCGGTGAGCGTCTGTTCATGAAAAAGTGATGAATACAGACCAAGGGTAGTTGCTTACCTTGCCTGTTAACGAGGGTGTCATGGTGCGCCAATGGCCGAACCGCCGATTAAGGGGATGGCGTCGACACGCGACGGATTGGGGAGGGCGCTGCGAATGCTGGCACTCTGAAAGCTGATTAAGTTTCCATGCTTTTCCCGGGATGCATAAGCATGAGCAATAGATGGAGGAAATGCTCTTGCCTGGGTGCTCAAACTCTTTGAATCGCTGGCGGGCAGGGCAAGTGGCTGCATCGATTCACCGGTCTTGAACAGGGACCACTTCTCCAGTAAAAGCCGATAGACGTCGGAGGGTGATTGTTGCGACTCTTTAACCGGGAGTCGAAATTTATCGTTGTTCCGGTGAACAATTTCGGAGGCTTTATGAATAAGCGGGGCCAGTTCTCCGCGATACGACTGGAGTTGTTGCAATTCCTGCTGAATTTTCTCCGCTTGTCCCTCTTTGGCTACAGATTGTAACCAACGCGTAAAAGCATGGGAGTTCTGCCGTGCACTGAGCGGTTGAGCCAGGTGCAGCCCAAATCCAGCGAGTACCAGCAGGAGTACCCCGATTTTGCAGATATTTTTTCGACAGAAGGACATAAGCCACAAAAATATGTAATTGGCTAATGCGGAACAAGTCAAAATTTGAACCGGGCGGTTCAAATTTTGACGCTCGAGGCTGGAGGCTCGAAGCTCGAGGCCAGTAAGGAGCGTTATTAAAGGCAATTGCCATATATAAATGCTTAGCTGGTAAATCGAAGAAACATATACACAATTTAAAAGTCAGTTCGAATATTCCTCGAGCCTCGTCAATCGAAGCCTAGAAGCCTTAATTCAAGCTTCAACCGCTTGATCACCCAGTCGCTCAAATTCCTCTCGCAAATATTGCCCCGTGTAACTTGCTTCCTGTCGGGCCACTTGTTCCGGTGTTCCGGTAGCGATGACTTCGCCGCCTTTGTCGCCGCCTTCGGGCCCCAGGTCGATGATCCAGTCGGCGGCTTTGATCAAGTCCAGGTTGTGTTCGATGATAATGACGGTATTGCCCTGGTCGACCAACTTCTGTACGACGTCCACCAGCATGCGAACATCCTGGAAATGCAGGCCGGTGGTTGGTTCGTCCATAATATACAGGGTATCCCCGGTTCCCACTTTCGAAAGCTCACGGGCCAGTTTAATGCGTTGGGCTTCGCCCCCGGAGAGCGACGTGCTGGCTTGTCCGAGGCGTATGTATCCCAGTCCCACATCTTTCAATGTTTTGAGTTTTCGTTTGATGCGGGGAACCGAGTCAAAGAATTCCAGGGCTTCGCTGACCGACATATCCAGTACGTCGGCTATGTTTTTACCTTTATAATAGATTTCCAGCGTTTCCCGGTTGTAGCGTCGCCCGTTGCAGGATTCGCAGGTGACGTGGACGTCGGGGAGGAAATTCATTTCAATTTTACGAACGCCGTCGCCGCTGCACTCTTCACACCGTCCCCCTTTCACGTTAAAGGAAAACCGCCCTTTGTCGTATCCCCGGATTTTGGCTTCAGGCAGCTGGGCGAACAACTCCCGGATGTGATCAAAGACTTTGGTGTAGGTACCGGGGTTGGACCGGGGAGTGCGGCCGATTGGACTCTGGTCGATGGAGATTACCTTGTCGAGGTTGTCGATTCCTTCCATATCATCATAGGGAAGAGGGGCCGACTTGGAACTGTAGAAGTGAGTCGACAATACCGGTTCCAGCGTTTGATTGATAAGCGAACTTTTACCACTGCCGCTGACGCCCGTTACACAGATGAATTTACCCAGGGGGATGTCGACGTCAAGATTTTTAAGATTGTGTCCGCGGCAATTGTACATCGTGACTTTCGAACCGTTTCCGTCGCGCCGCTCGTCGGGATAGGGGATTACCTCTTCGTCGTTCAGGAACTTGGCCGTCATGGCATCGGGATCGAGTTCGTCGGGGGTACCCTGCGTCACGATTTCGCCCCCGTTTTCTCCGGCGCCCGGACCCAGGTCCACCACATAGTCGGCCCGTTCGATGGTTTCGCGGTCGTGTTCCACCACAATCACACTGTTGCCGAGATCCCGGAGGGTTTCGAGCGATTTAATCAGTTTGATATTATCGCGCTGATGCAATCCGATGCTGGGCTCGTCCAGGATATACAAGACGCCCACAAGCTGGGTTCCGATCTGTGTGGCCAGGCGGATCCGTTGTCCCTCGCCGCCGCTGAGCGTCTGTGCTTCACGATCAAGCGAGAGGTAGTCGAGTCCGACATTCAACAGAAAATCGACCCGGTCGCGAATCTCTTTGAGAATCTGGTGACCGATTTTTTGCTGTTTATCGGTCAGGTCCAGGTTGTTCAGCGTGTTGCGCAGCTTATCCAGGTTCATCTTGACCAGCTCGTCGATACCGTGTCCGTCGACTTTATAGGAGAGCGCCTCCTTGTTTAGTCGTCCACCCCCGCATGCCTTGCAATCGAGGCGGCGCATGTAGGCTTTGGCTTTATCGCGTTGCTTACTGGAGTTGCTCTCTTCATATTTCTCGCGAATCATGCCGCGAAGCCCCTTGAACGTATGCTGGTAGGTTACGCTGTTGTCCCGGAAATCATACTTCACGTCAAACTTTTTATCCCCGCCGCCTTCAATAAGCGTTTCGCAAGCTTCTTCAGGATAGTCTTTAATGGGGGTGTCAAAATCCAGGTCGTAGGTTTCGAGCACCGACAGAATCTGCTTAAAAGCAAAGATATCCCGCGGTTTGCCCAGGTAGCGAATAGCCCCTTCGCTAATACTCAGGTCTTGATTGGGAATGACCAGTTCGGGATCTACATCATACTGATATCCAAGCCCGTCGCACTCCTGGCAGGCACCGAAGGGCGAGTTGAATGAGAAGAGATTCGGAGCGGGGTCTTCGTAGGAGAGGTTGCTTTCCGGATCGAAAAGCTTCTGCGAGAAGAGTCGGTCGCGCATCGACCCATCTTCTTCGGGGATGCCGAGAATCACGGTGCCGTCTGACATCTCCAGGGCGAGGTGCACGCTTTCCGATATGCGATTTTCGCTCCGGGGAGATATGACAAATCGATCGACTACCACCTCGATATTATGGGTTTTGTAGCGATCCAGTTTCATATCTTCCTCGAGCTCTACAAACTCCCCGTCGATACGTGCACGCACAAAACCCTGTTTCATGATCTGCTCAAAGAGCTCGCGGTAATGACCCTTTCGGCCGCGAATCAGCGGTGCCAGGCAATAGGCTTTGGTGCCTTCTTCCATCTCGAGAATCGATTCGACCACCTCGTCGGGTGTCTGCTTCTCCATCTTGTTGCCCGTGATATAGGAATAGGGCGTGCCAACCCGGGCGTAGAACAGGCGGAGGAAATCGTAAATTTCGGTAATGGTTCCTACGGTTGACCGTGGATTACGGTTGGTATTGGCCTGTTCGATCGATATAACCGGGGAAAGTCCGTCGATAAAGTCCACATCCGGCCGTTCCATCATGCCCACGAATTGGCGGGCATACGCCGAAAGAGACTCCATAAAGCGGCGTTGCCCTTCCGCGTAGATGGTATCAAAAGCCAGTGAGGATTTGCCGGAACCCGACAGTCCCGTTACGACTACCAGTTCATTTCGGGGGATGTCGATGTCGAAATTTTTCAGGTTGTGTTCGCGCGCGCCTTTTATAACAATGTGATCTTGCACGGCAGATGAGTTAAGCTTTGAATGAAAATTCCAACCGAATTACGTAAAATAGTGAATTAACGAATATTCTCTAAGGAGCGATGATGAATAATTAATGATTTATGATGGATGATTATTGCGTTGGAAACCGGTATTTATTTCCAATGCAAACAATGAAGTAATTAATGGACTGCACTAGGATGGTAAATTACTAAAACCGGTAGCAGCACATTTTTCAATTGATAAGCTGAAAACGACTTTAATCATGAATTATCAATCATAAATCATTCATCATTAATTATCCATCTTTAATCACTAATCATCAATCGAATAGCGATTTGGCTGTAGAATGAATCTGTGTTATATTAGTAAGACTGAAGTATACAGGATTATAAAGCGTCTATGGTATCCCCCGAAATATCCGGAATCTAAAAATACCGGGTAGCAGGTTTGGATCTTTTTTATAATCGGTTTTTATTTTATCTCTTAAATTACGAAGCAGTTACGATAGAACATCTCAAATAACGAAAGGTGCCAGGGTTTGTTCGTCACCTTGAACGTCCTTCCCGGCGCATTCCTCAAATCAAAATAACGCTCCCGAATTACTATGTTAACAGAAGAGAAGAATAAGCAAGCTAAAACTTCAAAGGGCGAATGGAATCCCCAGTCATGGCTGCAGTATCCCATCAAGCAGTTGCCGGAATACCCGGACCAGGAAGAGCTGGAGAAAGCCTATAAAAAACTAAGCAGTCTTCCCCCGCTTATCACTTCGTGGGAGATTGAGGCTTTGAAGGACAAATTGGCAGAGGCTTCGGCCGGCAAGCGATTTATGATTCAGGGGGGCGATTGTGCTGAGAAGTTTGAGGATTGCGAACCCGGTAAAATCGTGAATATGCTGAAGGTGTTGC
The DNA here is from genome assembly GCA_913057825.1 of uncultured Balneolaceae bacterium. Lineage (GTDB taxonomy): Bacteria > Bacteroidota > Rhodothermia > Balneolales > Balneolaceae > CAJXOW01. The sequence continues at coordinate 10,942 of CAJXOW010000020.1, forward strand.
TGCAGACCAGCTTTATCTTGATTCACGAGATGGGAGTGCCGGTGGTTCGGATTGGACGTATGGCCGGTCAGTATGCCAAGCCGCGTTCGAGCAACTGGGTAGAGGTGGATGGAGAAAAAATGATGAATTATCGCGGTGATTTGATCAACAGCATTGAAGCCGATAAAGAAGCCCGCCGGCCCGATCCGAACCGGTTGATCCAGGGATACAACAGTGCGGGATTGACGCTGAACTTTTTGCGGGCCCTGGCCGATGAGGGATTTGCCGACTTGCATCACCCGGAGTACTGGGAGCTCGATTTTATGAAGCAGAACCGGTATTACAAGGAGTACAAGGCGATGGTGCAGTCGATCAACAAAGCGATCCAGTTTGTCGAGTCGATATCGCCGACCAACTACCCGATGCTGCAGAATATCAAGATGTACACTTCGCATGAGGCCCTGAACCTGTACTATGACAGTGCGCAGACGCGACAGGTTCCGCGGCGCGAAGGATATTACAATCTGACCAGTCATATGGTGTGGCTCGGTCACCGCACACGCGATCTCGATGGGGCTCATGTGGAGTATTTACGAGGGATCCGGAATCCGATCGGGATCAAGATGGGCCCCGGGCTCGACCACGAAGAGGCGATAAGGATCATCGAAACGCTGAATCCGACCCGTGAAGCCGGGAAAATTGTACTTATTACGCGGTTTGGCCAGGATAAAGTGGCTGATGAGCTGCCGGATCTGATCAAAGCAGTAGAGCGGGAAGGTTTGGAGGTGGTCTGGAGTTGTGATCCGATGCATGGTAATACCTTCAAGACCGATGAGGAGATCAAGACACGAAATTTCGAGGATATACTGAGCGAGATCAAGAAGACGTTTGAAATTCACCGTGCTCAAAACACCTACCTGGGCGGGGTACATCTTGAACTGACCGGCGATAATGTCACCGAATGCGTCGGCGGTGCCCAGGGGCTGAACGAAGACGGCCTGAAACATAACTACGAGACTTACTGCGATCCTCGCCTTAACTACAAGCAGAGTCTCGAAATGGCTTTTCTTATTGCGCAAGAATGGAAGTTAAGTTACGGCTAAAAAGCCGCGGCTTTTTAGCCGTAACTCAACGCTCGAGGCTCGAAGCTGGAAGCTCGAGGTGCATTCGAGCTTGTATTCGTGTTATGATATCCCCACTTTTTTAATCCGAGGTCAAAATCATAATTGTAGCAGTCTGAGAAATACTGGCAGTTGAGGTGCCTCCAGCCTCGAGCTTCGAGCCTCGAGCGTCTGTAAATTCGTCAACGAATTTACAGACTTCTGACAGGGGTTTTGCAGCTATGGCATATCTATGAGATGAGGCTATAAATTTTGTCAGCTTTCCTCCTTTTAATCCCGCTTGGCACGGGGGTTGCATGTAATAATAGTGAGAAATTGATGAAAATATCTGAAAGTAATTTTGAATCAAAAAAAGGAGGTACTTATGGCTCTTCGACGATTTCAACCTGGACGTATGAGCGATGACGATCTGTTTCCGCGTCGATTCTCTGATCTGCTGGATGATTTCTTTAATGATGCAGTCACAGCAAAGCGGGAAAACTTTGTGCCGAAGCTTGACATTTCCGAGAATGATGATCGATTCGAGATCAATGTTGAGCTTCCGGGCATGAAGAAGGATGACATAGACGTCAGCCTGCACAACAATCAGCTGACGGTAAGCGGTAAACGTGAGTGGAAGGAAGAAGACAAACAGAAAACATACCATCGGGTAGAAACCAGTTACGGCGAGTTCTCTCGTTCGTTTAGACTACCCGATAATATAGATGAACAGAGCATCAACGCGAAGTATAATAACGGTGTTCTGCACATTACGATCAACAAGGCGGAAGATAAAGTCAGCAAAAAGATTGATATCAAGTAATCTTCTAAATTGACTGGCTTTAATCGACCGGAAAGTCTCAACCACGGGGCTTTCCGGTTTTTTATATTTTGGAGTTTTAAGTTTTGTGTTTTGCCATTGTGAGTCCTCCCCCTTCCCCCCTCCGAAGGGGGAATTTGTTGGCGATTGAGGTGAAAAAACGTCCCCCTTCGGAGGGGGAAAGGGGGAGGACTCTATATGCTAAATTAATTACAAATGCTTTTCCAATAGTAATCAGAAAAGGGGGAGGACTCACAATGGTTATCATAAGTACAGAAACCCTATCAAGATCGCATTTTCAGCGGGAAAGCGGGGGGACCCGCAAAGAGGCAGATGAAATTTCCAAACAATAATTAAATTCGAAATATGGTTTACAATACTGTAGCGTAACACACTCAAAAAATACTTTGATATTCAAATTCAGGAGATAACATGAAGTATTGGAATAATAAATTCGGTATTGCAGCACTGGTATTACTGATTATAGCCGTGGTTCATTTTACTACGAATGTCGCAACTGAAAAGGCTTCAATTGTAAGCTTTCCCGATTTTGATACGGAAGTTCAGAAAGCAGAAGAACAGGACATAAACTCCCTGAAGGATTTCAATGATGCGATTGTAAACATTGCCGACAAAACCAATCCCACTGTTGTCACGGTGTTCACCGAGAAAACGGTGGAAGTTCAGCAGCGGAATCCCTTTTTTCCGTTTTTCGGGGGAGAACCGGAGTTCGAACGGGAAATTCCGCGTTCGGGTATGGGATCCGGCGTGATCGTTTCGGATAAAGGTTATATTCTGACGAACCACCATGTAATTGCCGGTGCGGACACGGTCTGGGTACGCATGTTTAATGATGAGAAAGTACCAGCCAACATTGTCGGGTCCGACAAGCGGACCGATGTGGCCGTGCTCCAGGTGGATGTCGAAAACATACCTTCTATCACGATGGGGGACAGCGACAGCCTCCGGGTCGGTGAAATGGTTCTGGCTATTGGTTCGCCGATGAGCGAGGACTTGGCCCATACCGTGACTATGGGTATTGTGAGTGCCCGCGGTCGTACGATCAAGGGGCTATCGCTCTACCAGGATTTCATTCAAACGGATGCGGCGATTAACCGCGGTAATTCCGGCGGACCGCTGATCAACCTGGATGGCGAACTGGTCGGTATTAATACCGCCATTGCTTCCCAAACCGGTGGATATCAAGGGATCGGTTTTGCGATTCCGATCAATATTGCTCGGAACGTAATGAATTCTATTATAGAGCACGGTGAAGTCCGACGCGCCTATCTGGGAATTCGCGGCGACAATGTGGATGAAGCCATGGCCCAGGCATTTGATCTGGATGCGCCGCGTGGAGTCATCGTGAACAGTGTGGAGGAGGGTACTCCCGCCGCCAAAGCCGGTTTGAAAGAGGGGGATGTAATTGTGGAGATCAACGGTGAAAAGGTTAAAAACTGGAGACTGTTCGCCACCCGCATTGCATCCAATCCGCCGGGGACCAGGGTTACGCTGACCGTACTTCGTGATAAGAAGGAGAAGAAGATAGAAGTCAAGCTTACTAAACGACCGGAAGATATGATGGCGAGTGGTTCCGGTCAGCAGAGCAGCCTGGAGCAGAAGTTGGGCTACGGCGTTGAGACGTTGAATGATAATTTAGCCGAAGAATATGATATCCAGGTCCAAAGCGGTGGAGTCGTGGTTACGAGTATCAACCGAAGAAGCGAAGCCTATCAGCGAGGTCTGCGCGAAGGCGACTTAGTCATCAGTGTTCAGCGACAGCGGATTGAGTCGGCCGAAGATTACAATGCGATCATGAACAAATTGCTGGAAAGCGGCGAACAGACCGCCCTGCTCCGCGTCGTCCGGGATGGAAACGGCTACTTTGTTGCTTTTAAGCTTAACTAGCCAGGGTTTTTATCAACTGACCGGGGCTCTTTTGGGCGATTTTTGCCATGCAGGGTCCTCCCCCTTGCCCCCTCCAACGGGCGACGTTTATTCACCTCGGCTGCCTTTATCTTCCCCCTTTGGAGTGGGAAGATCCGGTTCCATCTTTATTGGAGCCGGATAAGGGGGAGGATCTTGTATGGCAAACTTAATTAAAAAGCATTTACGATAGCAACTACAATAATTGCTCCCCCGAAACCCTGCTAATACGTCAGTACGCAGAGCCAGGCATCCGGGTATTTGACGGTAAAGGGGGAATACGGCTTGCGTGTTGTCATAAATAGGGGGTTGGCATGTTATTTGCACTCTTATACTATGGTTGTGTTTAAAAAATTTAAATGAAATTTCGTCGGTATGGCAAAACGCGATTATTATGATATTCTCGGGGTAAGCCGTGATGCGTCGCAGAAGGATATCAAGAAGGCTTACCGCAAGCTGGCGGCCAAGTACCATCCCGACAAAAATCCGGATGACAAGGAAGCGGAGAACAAGTTCAAGGAAGTGGGAGAGGCGTACGATGTTTTAAGCGATCCCGAGAAGCGAAAAATGTATGACCGTTTCGGTCACGACTGGAAACGGTATCAGCAGGCCGGTGCTTCCGCCGAGGATTTTGGCGGATGGCAACAGGCCCGCGGCGCCAATGGCGGACATTATCAGCGGGTTAATTTTAATGTTGAAGATCTTTTTGGCGGCGGCAGCGGTCAACGCGGCGGCGGCAGCCCGTTTTCCAGTATCTTTGAGCAGTTTGTGGGAGGAGGACGCGGTCAACAAGGGTCCCAGCAATTTCATCGTCAGCAACAGCAGGCCCAAAAGGGACAGGATGTAGAGGCGAATCTGCAAATAAGATTGCGCGAAGCCTATCACGGCGGGTCTCGTAAAGTGAATATCCGCGGTGAACAGGTAAAGGTCAAGATTCCAAAAGGAATTCGGGATGGTAAACGTATCCGACTGAAGGGCAAAGGTCGTCCGGGAGGCCGGGGCGGATCGCATGGCGACTTGTATCTGAAAATAAAAATTCGTCCCGAGGAAAACTATGAACGTAGAGGGGATGACCTCTACTATACGCACGATATAGATCTCTACACAGCCGTTCTCGGCGGCAAGACCTACGTCCCGACGATGGAAGGCAACAAGGTCAAACTGCAGATCCCACCCGAAACCCAGAACGGCAAGTTGTTCCGCCTTGGCGGACTGGGTATGCCCAATTTCAAGAATAACGACAAACACGGTGATCTTTACGTGCGAACCAATGTGAAAATTCCCGGGAATCTCAGCAGCAAAGAAAAAGAGAAGTTCAAAGAACTCGCCGAAATGAGAAGTTGATCAATTCAGGAATTGAATTGATCAACGGCTGGAGGCTCGAAGCTCGAGGCTGGGGGTTTTCGAGTTGGTATTAAGGGCAGTAAATTTCTGGGTTCAAGAGGGGTGGATGTATTCATGTTTCTTGTGAGTGCTTCGGTGTATTTTGATATCTGTATTTATTAGGGGCCTTCCTTGCATTTTGACGTCAGACTCGACATAATATACCTCTTGTCAGAACAGCACTAATAGCTATCAATAAACCTCGAGCCTTGAGCTCACAAAACCGGGGAGTGTATATGAGTAATGACGAACAGCGTAGATCATGGGCGGAACCTTATAAAATAAAGATGGTGGAACCCGTACGGATTCCGTCGGAGCAGGAACGGGAGGAAGCTATCCGGGATGCGGGATATAATACGTTTTTGCTGCAGTCGCGGGATGTGTATATCGATCTGTTGACTGACAGCGGGACGTCGGCGATGAGCGATCAACAATGGGCCGGCATGATGCTCGGCGATGAATCCTATGCCGGTAGCAGAAATTTTTATCATCTCCAGGATGCAGTTCGGCATTTTTACGGGTATGATTTTGTGGTCCCGACCCACCAGGGGCGCGGCGCCGAGCATATTATATCCAAGCTGATGATCGAGGAGGGCGATTATATCCCCGGTAATATGTACTTTACCACGACCAAGCTGCACCAGGAACTGGCCGGGGGGACCTTTGTGGATGTGATTATTGATGAAGCTCACGATCCGCAGAGTGAGCATCCATTCAAGGCTAATGTCGATGTAGGCAAGCTGTCGGATCTTATCAATGAGGTCGGCGCCGATCGCATCCCCTATGTGTCGATTGCCACCGCGGTAAATATGGCCGGCGGACAGCCTATCTCACTGTCGAACTTGAAAGAGGTCCGTGAATTGACCCAGCATCATGGTATTCCCATTATTCATGATATGACGCGGGTAGCAGAGAATGCATATTTTATTAAAACGCGTGAGGATGAATATAGTAATTGGAGTATAGCGGAAATCGTCAGGGAAATTTGTCGTCATACCGACGGTGCGACCATGAGTGCTAAAAAGGATGCTCTTGTAAATATCGGGGGATTCCTGGCGATGAATGACAAGGAGTTATTTGAACGGGCACGTAATATGTGTGTGGTTTACGAGGGTTTGCATACCTACGGAGGGATGGCCGGCCGAGACATGGAAGCGTTGGCTATTGGAATATCCGAGTCGGTGGATGAAGATCATATTCATGCCCGGGTTGGCCAGGTGCAGTATTTGGGAGAAAAGATTATGGATGCCGGCGTCCCGGTAGTACACCCGATTGGCAGTCACGGTGTATTTCTGGATGCCAAGCGCTTCCTGCCGCACCTTGACCAGGACGAGTTGCCGGCCCAGGCGCTTGCAGCCGAGCTTTACGTGGATTCGGGGGTCCGTAGTATGGAGCGAGGTTTCGTATCGGCGGGACGCGACAAAGATACCGACGAAAATATTCATCCGGAGCTGGAACTCGTGCGACTTACTATCCCGCGGCGGGTATACACCCAGGCGCATATGGACGTAGTGGCTGAGTCGGTCGAAGCCGTTTACGACCGAAGGGAAGAGATCGGCGGACTCGAGTTCGTCTATGAACCCGAATATTTACGATTCTTCCAATCCCGATTTGAGAAAATCAATCAACAAGCATGAACTGAGGGTTCATGCTTGTTGATTGAGCTCGAAGCTGGAAGCTCGAGGCTCGAAGTTCGTTTTTTGTCGGTTGAAATGGGGGTAAATGAAGTTTTCTCCACATGCTTGTCTTGAACTATGGATATACACCATATAAGTATCAGCTCATATAAGCTTCGAGCCTCAAGCTCAAAAAATCTCATGTTGAATGAGATTTTTTGAAATCCCTGTAGTTTAAAATGGAAGAGCATATTAAGGCCAGCCCGAAAACAGTTCCTGTTGCGATATCGACGAGATACGGGTCGGGCTGGAAGCCTGTCCAGTGTTGAATAAGAAAGGTGATGTAAGAAATCGGCAGGTCGGTATCTCCCAGTGCTCGACGCACCTGCCAGTGCCAATCGGTGCAGAAACAGTATCCCCATCCATACCAGATCCCCATTACAAACCAGGAAAATCCGGTTAAAAGCAGTGTGACGAGATTATACCATCTTAACCGCCGGATAATCCATCCCAGGGAATTGAACAGTATCAAGAGGGTGTGGAATGCCAGGAAGAAAGTATCCAGCAGTTCCAGGGTAGTCGGCGACATTGTGATTTATGATCGATAATGAATGATTAATGATTTGTAATTGCATGCGGCATCCCGGGGTAGCCAAGAGTCTGTCGGATTTTTACAATTCTGCTGCAAAACCTATCTCAAACCAGACTTCTTTTCGTTTTGAATCGAAAAGACCGAGAGACTACCAGGTTAATATACTTGAAGTAGTTTTAGTGATAGGGTGCCGAATGGTATTGCCGGGTAAAAAGTGGTTTTGATGACCGTTAGCACGAGTACCGTTTAATGCCGGTGATAATCATTCATTATCCATCATAAATCAAAAATCATCCGTCAAAAACGTCACTCATTGCCTCCTCATGCACGTCATAGGACTGCTGACCGAAGAGGACAAAGCGGATGGTTTTGAGGTATTCGAGGGAGTTGGTTTTCTCCTTGACCGTTTCCAGGGCGATGTGAGCGGCTTCTTCGGCCGGGTATCCGAAAGCGCCCGTTGAGATTGCCGGAAATCCGAGGGATTCAATTTCATTTTCCTCCGCCCGATCCACCGAGTTCCGATAGCAACTGGCCAATAACTCGTTTTCGGGTTTGTCTTTCCCGTACACGGGTCCGAGCGTATGAATAACATAGTCGTTCGGCAGATTATGTCCGCCGGTAATTACCGCTTCACCTGGTTTGATGGGAGCCAGGGGACGTGTTTCCTCGGTCAGTCCCGGTCCGGCCGTACGATGAATGGCGCCGGCTACTCCCCCGCCGGTGCGGAGCTGAGCGTTGGCAGCATTCACCACCGCATCCAGGTCCGGCTGATTCGCAATGTCGCCTCGCTTAATCTCGACGGTTACGCCGTTTGCAGTGACTAATTGCATAAGACAATAAGTGATTTTTATTTGCTGGATGAAACAACTGCAGGCGTGGCTTTGAGCATTCAGCTTTCAGCTAATTCTATTACATGGTCGCCCGGGTTTCTGTACCCTGGGAAAAATAGCCGTCAGCTACCAGTATAAGTCCGCTGACGATATTGTTAATTACAAAAATGGTGGTGTTATCTCCCTCCATGAAATAGAACGAATGCAACAGCCAAATACCGACGATTAAACCAAAAATGCCGCCCCATCGCTGTCGTTCAAGCATTGCAAAAGCGGCAATGGATACGATAAGTCCAACAATAGTATTACTCCAGATCATAAAGGGTAGTGAGCCCGTGAAGAGGGAGGTTATGATAAGCCAGATGCCTAACACTCCAATCGCTTGATTATATATTCTCATAAATATCCTTCCTTATTATTAAGGTTTATGTTATAAACTCTTGGAGACTTGTTGCCGAATATTCCCCTGCATCTCCCGAAAGCTATCGGAAAAGTTAAAAATTTTACATTAATTATCCACTAATTAAAGCACATAGAGGGCGATTTTCGTTTCATTGGTAGGAAGGGGGATGCTTTAGCGGGTTCATATTGACAGGGCACTCCTTTATTGTCATCTCAACTTGCCGGACTGCTGCCGGGGCTACGTAATAAAGGCAGTAAGTTGATCGGGGGACTGTAAATACGGCAGATTAGTGCATTTCGGTACAGATATTGGAGGTATATTAATGTGAAAACAAAAAAAGAAATTTTTCAATAAACCATTGACTGCTATGAATTTGAATAAATTTACTTTAAAAGCGCAGGAAGCTATTCAGAAGGCGCTTGAAATTGCCTCGGAGAACAATCATCAGGCGGTTGAGCCGGCGCATGTGTTGAAAGCGTTGTTGAGCGACTCGGAAAATGTTGTCAACACCTTGTTGGATAAGCTGGACAGTTCGAGGAGCCAGATCAACAGTGAATTGGATCAAATCATCGAGAAAAATCCGGTGGTGAAAGGAGCCTCGGTATCCGGTCAGTATTTATCCAATAGCTCCAAAGCCACGTTCGACAAGGCTCAAGATGTGGCGGATGAGTTGGATGATGACTACATCAGCTCGGAGCATATCCTGATTGGTATTGCTGAAGCCGGTGAAGGAGAGACCTCGAAATTATTGAAGAAATATAATGTAACGAAGAATCGCGTATTAAAGGTGCTGCAGGATGTTCGCGGGCACCAGAAGGTAGATGATCCCAATGCAGAAAGTCGATATAACGCGCTTGAAAAGTATGCAACGGATCTGAATGAGATGGCCGAGCGCAACAAGCTCGATCCGGTTATAGGACGTGATCAGGAGATCCGCCGGGTGATGCAGATTCTTTCTCGCCGCAAGAAAAATAACCCGGTGCTGGTGGGCGAGCCCGGTGTCGGGAAGACGGCTATAGCCGAGGGGCTGGCGTTCCGGATAACGAAAGGGGATGTTCCCGAGGGACTCAAATCGAAGCGAATTGTTTCGCTCGATATGGGCGCGCTTATGGCCGGAACCAAGTTTCGGGGCGAGTTTGAAGAGCGGCTTAAGGCGATTGTAAAGGAAGTGAGCGAGTCGGACGGGGAGATTATCCTCTTTATCGACGAGATTCATACGTTGGTGGGGGCCGGTGCTGCTGAAGGAGCGGTCGACGCCGCCAATATCCTGAAGCCCTCTCTCGCCCGCGGTGAGCTGCATGCGATCGGCGCTACGACACTGGACGAATATCGCAAGCATATCGAGAAAGACAAGGCGCTCGAGCGGCGTATGCAGAAGATTCAGATTGAAGAGCCGTCGATCGAGGATACGATCTCGATCCTTCGCGGTCTCCAGGAGCGATATGAGCTGCATCACGGCGTACGAATTACCGACAGCGCCCTTATTGGTGCCGCCGAGCTTTCGGATCGATATATATCGGATCGATTCCTGCCTGACAAAGCGATCGACTTGATTGATGAAGCGGCTTCCCGGATGCGTATTCAGATCGATTCGATGCCCGAGGAGCTGGATCAGCTGGAACGTGAAATTCGTCAGCTGGAAGTCGAACGAGAAGGGCTGAAACGCGAAGATGAGGAAAGTGAAAAGCTTGAAGAAATCAACAAAAGGCTGGCTGATCTCGAGGAGAAACGCAAGCAGATGCGTACGCAGTGGGAGCACGAGCGTGACCTGATCAAGAAGTCGCGAGATCTCAAGCAGAAGATTGAGGATGCACGTCACGAAGCCGAACGGGCCGAGCGACAGGGTAACTATGAAAAAGTGGCCGAATTGCGATATGGTAAAATCCGCGAATTGGAAGATGAGCTTGAAGAGGCCGATCAGAAACTGGCTGATCTCCAGGAGGAAGGATCGATGTTGAAGGAAGAAGTGGAATATGAGGATGTAGCCGATATTGTGGCTCGTTGGACCGGCATCCCGGTTCGCAAAATGTTGCAGAGCGAACGAGAAAAACTGAAGCACATGGAAAGGGAGCTTCACAAGCGGGTCGTCGGACAAGATCAGGCCGTACAGGCGGTTTCGGATGCTGTACGGCGGTCTCGCGCCGGATTGCAGGATGCCAATCGACCTATAGGATCGTTTTTCTTCCTGGGATCGACCGGCGTCGGTAAGACCGAATTGGCACGGACCCTGGCCGATTATCTGTTCGACGATGAGCGTAACATTGTGCGGCTTGATATGAGTGAATACATGGAGCGTCACAGCGTAAGCCGACTCGTCGGATCTCCGCCGGGTTATGTCGGATACGAAGAAGGCGGACAGCTAACCGAGGCCGTACGTCGACATCCGTATTCGGTCGTGTTGCTCGACGAAATTGAAAAAGCGCACCAGGACGTGTTCAACACGCTTCTGCAAGTGCTTGACGAGGGACGTCTGACCGACAACAAGGGCGTTACGGTTGATTTTACCAATACGATTATCATTATGACCAGCAATATCGGTTCGCATCTGATTCAGGATGAGATCGAAAAGTCGGGCGGAGAAATGGATGAAAAGACCTATAATGAGCTGCAAAACAAGTTGCGCGGCAAGCTCAAACAGACCATCCGTCCCGAGTTCCTGAACCGGGTCGACGACGTGATCGTGTTCCATCCGCTCAGTAAGGAGCATATCCGTGAAATCGCCGATATCCAGATGGAGCGCGTATACAATATGCTTGATAAACAAAACATCGAGCTCGAGCTTTCAGATGAAGTTTACGACTGGCTGGCCGATCGCGGCTACGACCCCGTCTACGGGGCCCGTCCACTTAAACGGGTCATCCAGAATCAACTGGTCAATAAGCTCGCCAAGGAGCTAATCGACCACGAAAACGAAGAGGTTCGCAAGTTCGAGGCCCATATAAGCGAGAACAAGGAGTCGATCGAATTCGCCGAAGTGTACGACGATGCCGAGAAGTGGGCTGAAAACGGTCGGCCGGATGAATCCAAAACGGAGACCGAGGCCTAATTAGTGCTGGGTTTTCCGGTGACACATACTTCCGGGGGAAATTTTGAACTTAACTCGTTTCTTGGGGGCAGTGGAGCTGGTAAAACAGTTCCACTTTTGTTGCCTGTAATTTTCGGCTTTCCGGTTCAAAAAAATTTCCCCCGGAAGCACGTGTCACCGGGCATTTTCAATGCTTGGTGGTCTTGGGTGGTGCTTTGCGGTTGATACGGTATTTGGTCAGCAGTTTGTCGGTATCCAGGACGTAGACGTTGTTTCCGTTGCCGGTGATAAACACGCCGTTGCGCAGGTTGCCGAACCACGCGTAGAGTCCCGGGTTGGCCTCGAACGAGGTAATGGGGCGACCGTTATCGAGGTCTACTACCCGCAGCATGGTTTTGGATCCCAACAAGGGTGAGGTATTCATATATAGTCGGTTGCCGAAAACCTGGTGTGATTCGATACGACCTTTGGGCAGCCATTTGTTCAGGGTAGTAAGGGTTTTAGCGTTATGTACACTGATGCCTTTAACTCCCACCACGTAGAGGTTCCCTCTCCATACGCCGATATGCTGTACGCCGTCGAGGCCGCTTTCGCTGATATCAATCTCTTCCAGCGTTTTACCTGTTTGGGGATCGATGGATCGAATCACGTTGCCGTTGCTTGCATACAGGCGGTTGTCTTCCAAATGGATTTGCAGTGTCTTGCCCATGTCGTTTATCGTCCATTTGATGGTGCCATCCGATAGATTCAAAGCGACCAGGCTGCTGTCTGTGTTGGTAAGGTTTGCGATCAGTACCTCCCCATGTATATATAGACCCGATATATTGATCACTTTGTTAAGAACCGGGGAGGTCCAGGTTTTGGTGCCGTCGTCGAGGGTATGACGTACCACCTGCTTGTCGGGCGTTCCCGCGGCTTTGATATTAACGGTATGGATCGTAAATATGGAACCGTTATGGATCAACGCGGGAGGTGTTTTGTAGGCTGAGTCGGCCATGTTTGCCTGCAGCCACCGCTGCGCGCCGGATACAGCTCCCCCCTCATGCGTCTTGAATAACGATTTGCCCGTTGCAAAATCGAATATTTCTGCCTGTCCGCCGGCATATTTCAAAACCAGTCGATTACCGGCGCGTTCAATTTCTTCAAAATAACCCCCGCTGTGTTCGTATTTGGTTGCCCATTTTACGGTGCCGTCACCGGCGTCAACCCGCATAACCTTGCGATTGGTCTGCAGTTTGTCGAACAGCCGGGAAACTTGTGTTATCATTAGCAATTCGTCCTCCTCTGGCAGATAGCGCACTTCCTCTATGCCGGTTGCTCCATAATTCTCCATCTTCCAAAGCTGATCGCCCGATCGGACGTCCATCATCAACAGGCCGTCGGTGGTCCGAAACAGAATGGCATTCTTTTCCGGGACCGCGGCCACCAGGTGCTGGGCATAGCGTTCACGGGTAACTTCTGCTCCGCTCACGCCAGCCGCCGCTCCGGCTCCCATGCCGATGTTTTTCAAGACCGACTTCGCTGCCGCACCGGCCAGGTCCTTATATTTTGCCAGGCTCCACTCGTACTCTTTGCTTTCCCATAAAATTTTACCCGTCGACATATCCAGCATGCGCACGCGGTCGGTGGCAGTGGTATAATCCAGCACCATCACCGTATTGGCAAAATCCACAAAGGCGTAGGAGTAACGATCGGCTGTGGTAAAAACGTCAACGCCGTTGACGTTCACGCTGATGCCTTCTTCCACCATCGATTTCAACATCCCGCCAAAACCTTGATCCTGGGGTTCAACCCGGAGGTAATTGCCATTGTCACCGTGCATTAACATGAAGTTTTTACCCTCGCCGACCAGCACCGATCCCTGATCCGGATCCACATGAGAGGTTTCAACCTGTTCGTATCCGATAGGTTTTGACCACTCGCGATTTGCGCCGGTTAATGAATTACTCGATCCACATCCCCAACCCCCGATCAGCAGATATGCCGCTAGCGAGAGAATGGTTCCAAATGAAGTAGTTCTATGCATGTAATTATTGATTTTAAATGAGGTGGGACATACGTTTTTCCCGTTTATTGTTATTTATGAAAATACTGGCCCGTAAAAACTGACAAACAATTAAGCCCCTGCAGGTCCCTATACTTATTATAGGGGATGGTTTTTTCTGTGAGTTTGTCGGAATTTCGAGTATTTGTTTCCCCTATATTCGAACTGTGCCAGGAATATTATCGGGGAGAGTGTCCGAAAGATTTCGAGAGTCAAAAAATCCGACGGGTTCTTGCCAGTATACTTCGACCGTCAGCGCAGGGAAAATGCCCCACACGCCAACTTTATGGTTCAATCCCGATAATAATATAACCAAGTATCGCGAACCCGCAGCAAATTCGCAACTTTATTTAAACACACTTGTTTGGGAGAAGGTTTTAGCCTGACGTGAAATTCGGGTTATCAGGCTTTTAACTTGGTAGCCCCATACATGTCCTCCCGGGGAAAATTTTGTTGAACCGGAAAGCTGAAAACTACAGCCTGTATAGGTTGGATTGTTTTACCAACTAGAATGCCAAACGAAAACGATTTAAGTTCAAAATTTTCCCCGGGAGGGCGTGTATGGGGCTGCACGGCACCCTAGGTTAGATTTCCAGGATTCAGCGGCTTGAGGTCGTCGGTGACGAAGGTGCGTCCCTCGCGGATTTTTTCGCCGTCGAGGTAGACATCGGCGCCGATGCAGACGAGGTCCCAGTGAATGTTGCTTTCGTTGCCGTTGGGGGCGATGTCGTAATCCTGTCCGAGGGTCAGGTGGTTGGAGCCGTAGATCTTTTCGTCGAACAGGATATCGTACATGGGAGAATCGATTATCGGGTTGAGTCCAAAGCTGAATTCCCCGAACCTGCGAGCCCCCTCGTCTGTATCAAGGATCTCTTTGAGGGCATCGTTGTTGGAAGAGTCAAAATCAGTGACGACGCCATCCTCCACCTCCAGCTGGACGTACTCAAACGGTTTGCCCTGGTACACGGACGGGGCGTAGGTGATATGTCCGTTGACCGAATCAAGAAGCGGAGAGGAAAACAGTTCGCCGTCGGGGATGTTGCGCTTGCCGAAACAGGGGACCCACGATTGATCCTTGACCGAAAATCTGATGTCGGTGCTCTCGCCTTTCAAATGTACTTCATCGGTATTTTTGAGTCGTTCGTGCAGCGGCTTCATGGCTTCTCTTAGTTTTGAATAGTCCAGCAGGCAGGCATCGTAATAGAATTGGCGAAAACGTTCGGTCGGCATTTTGGCATTCATCGCGAAGGCCTCGGAGGGATAACGTAGAACGGTCCAGTTGGTGTTGTTAACGCGTTCTTCGAGGTGAACCGGTTTTGCAAATTGTTCCAGGTAATGTTGGTTGGCCTCTTTGTCAACATCCGCATTTTCATAAATATTAAGCGAGGCCCGCACGCCGACAAACGCATCCATTTGCTTTATCAACGGGAGTCCCTCAACCTCTGCCTGTTTCTTCCAGAACGATCGATCACCGTGTTCCATCAAAAGCCGCTGAATTTCGGTATCCTGCATATGGACAAATGGATGAGCGCCGCGTTTCCGGCAGCCTTCCACTAGTGCCCGCAGCAGCCCAACCCCATTCAGTCCGGCGAGCTGTAGCATAATATGTTGATCTTCTTCCAGCTCAACACTAAAATCAAGAATTTTAACCGCTAACTGCTTGTCTTTATTAGAATACATGTTTTAAAAATATTTGAGTGAGGAGTTTGGAGGTCGGAAAAACGGGGCGTCGTTTCCTCGTTCGGAAACTTTTCTCCTTTACAGGCGGTATTATGGTCCATCGCCACCCACCCTTCAAATGCAAGATGTACAGTTAATAAGCTATCTACCCGAAAATTTTAATACTTCGGAAACGCCGCCCCGTTTTTCCGACCTCCAAACTCAATTAAATATTTCCACTTATCTTAAGAGAGAAAACAAAGAGCTTTACATTTTCAGCAAGCAAAGGATGCAAAAACCAACACCCAGATAGAAAACCAGTGCATAAAGGCAAACTATATATACACCACAAAAACACCAACTCGAATAAGCTTCGAGCCTCGAGCCTCGAGCTCTAAACCAGTGAGCGGTTGCTCACTGGTTTAGATAATAGCATTGGTCGCACCATTCCAGCTCGGATGGATTGTTTGAAGCCAGTAAAACCATTTTTTCCTCCCGGCGGTATTGTTGAACCAGTTGGTGGACCATTTCCGTTCCCTCCGCGTCCAGGTTTGCTCCGGGTTCATCCAAGAAAAGAATGGGCGGATCGTGGACTTGTGCCGCAGCGAGTTTAAGGCGTTGTTGCTGACCCGTCGATAAGTCGCCGAACGGTTGTTGAATATGGTTGGAAAGACCCACCGTATGCAGCAGTTCGTTCAGGTCGGATTGTTCGAGTGACAGTGATCGAAGGTCGACGATGAATTTAAGATTTTCCCGGCAGGTAAGCTCTTCGTAGAGGTTGATGTGCGGAGCCAGGAATCCGATATGGGGTTTTATTTCGTTCGGTTCCAACTGCTGTTGACCAACATGCCACCGGATGCGTCCGGAGGTGGGACGGATCAGTCCACCCAGGCATTTCAGCAGCGTCGACTTGCCCGATCCGTTTCGACCGCCGATGCCCAGGATTCCCGACTCCTGTTCTATATTGATATCGTTTAGAACAGATCGAAGTCCGTATCGTTTATATAAACTGTGAACCTCTAGTTTTAACATAGCAGTCGGTTGAGCAATCCCGGGAGGCTTTCGAACTTTCCGGATCGTAACGGGCGTATCGACAGCCTCCTAAATCATTGTAATTTTCGTTGTTTAGTCTAACGTGATCTTCTATATTTATCAAAAACAACTTTTATGAACAAATTTATAAATCAAGTTACGAAGCGCATCGGCCAGCGCCTCCCCAGCGGCAAGTCTTTTTACACGATATCTGACTTTGAAGAGGCAGGCTTGCCCGAACAGGTCATCAGCCAGGTCGAAAAAGAGCTCATCCGCCGGATGCGGAATGACCTGGAGTTACCGCTTACCGAGTGGGCGGATCTCAAATCGGAACGGATGCAGCAGTCCTGGGTGCGGTTTGTAGAAGAAGCTGAGAAACAGATTCGGCTGCCTTCCTATAAGTTAAACGCGTTGCTGAAATCTATTGTGAACCGTACCTATCCCCTGGTCGTATGGCCCCGCACGCAGATAGTCAAGTTATTGTTTGGCAAGAAGGAGCAGTTGGATTACGAAACGTTGAGTGATAAAATCAGCAAGATACCGGCCCGGCATAAATTGAGCCAGGCGTTGATACGCTATATGGAGAAAAAGCACCTGGAGAAGCTGTTGCGCGAAAAAGCCGGAGATGTTATCCGGCAAGTGGACGAACGGCTGATTCAGCGGTATGGCCGGGAGGAGTGGTATCGGGATCTGGAGTTGCTTTTTGAGTTGGCTGTCGGCAAGGTGCCTACCGGGGTGTTGGCATCCTCATTTTATAATCGAGGGAAAACAGGTTGGTCCAGTGACTTGTCCGAACGGAAAGGTTCTTTCAGCAAGGAGGAGTTCCGGCAATGGTTGGACGAGCGTGAGGATCTGCAAACCAGCGACCGACAAGAAGATCCCGGTGAACAAAGCGAACCGGTGTCTACCGAGAGGGAAACGGCGGATCAAGGGTGGTATGCTAATTTTCAACGAAGAGAAGAAACACCTGAAACATCTTTTGATGAACAATCGGATTCGCTGCATGCGATGTTCGGTAAAAAAGAGGAAGAAGAATCAGAAAGTGTTGAAGAGACTGAGGAGAAGTCCCCGGAATCCAATTTGCAAGACTCGACCGAAGAGGAAAACTTGTTAAATGATATGCTGAATGATCCGGGAGACGAGGAGGTGTCATTTCCCGAAGAAACTCATGATGACAGGGAAGCGTTGGCGGAAGAACCGGGAGAGCATTCCCCTGTTGAAGAACCCGGTAATGAAAGGGAAGAAGTGGTTGACGAGAGAGAAACTGAAACCGACTCGAAAGAGGAGGATGAGGAAGAGCCGATATGGCGTCGTTTCCTGGAGGGATCAGACGTTGAGGTATCGTCGAAAGATGAATCGGATCAGGATACCAATGGTAAGTTTTCCCGGGCGACGGAACACCCCAGTTTTCAGTTGAATGAGGCTTTTAAAGAGGAAGAATCGGAAGATGAAGCGGAAGAAGACGCAGGATTGAAGGAACTTCGCAGTCATCTGGAAGAGTATGAAAAATATTATATTCGAGAGATTTTCAGGGGATCCTCGTCGGACTATCGGGAAGCACTACGCGAATTAATCAAATTTGATAACTGGAAAGAGGCTTATCCCTATATCGATCGTGAAATTTTTGATCGCCATGACGTGGAGTTGTATTCAGAAGCGGCGGTGCATTTTACCGATATTATGCAAAACTATTTTTCAGATTCATAAAAAGCTTATAAAAACCATTACAAATCTATGGCACAACAAAATCAAGAAACGAATACCAATGAAAAAGAAGCATATCTAAAAAAGAAACGTGAAGAAGCTCAATTGGGGGGTGGGGAAGAGCGGATTCAGAAGCAGCATGACAAGGGGAAGCTGACCGCCCGTGAGCGACTCGAACTCTTGTTGGATAAAGACACCTTCGAGGAGATCGATCCATTTGTAACTCACCGATGCAGTTCATTCGGTATGGATGATAAGCAAATTCCGGGAGATGGAGTTGTAACCGGCTTTGGTGAGATTCACGGTCGACCTGTGTACGTGTTTAGCCAGGATTTTACCGTATTCGGGGGATCATTGTCTGAAACGCATGCCGAGAAAATTTGCAAGATCATGGATCTGGCCATGAAGAACGGAATTCCGATTATCGGTCTGAATGATTCCGGTGGGGCCCGAATCCAGGAGGGGGTGAACTCGCTGGGCGGATATGCCGAGGTGTTCTGGCGGAACAGTATGGCATCGGGAGTTGTGCCGCAGTTGTCGGCCGTGATGGGCCCCTGCGCCGGCGGAGCAGTGTACAGTCCGGCGCTGACCGACTTTGTATTTATGGTGGAAGGAACCAGCTATATGTTTGTAACCGGGCCGAACGTTGTGAAGACGGTGACGCAGGAGGATGTCACTTCGGAAGAGCTCGGAGGCGCCCAGACCCACAATACGAAATCGGGCGTTGCGCATTTCATGGCCCGGAATGATGCCATTTGTCTGGAACAA
This sequence comes from uncultured Balneolaceae bacterium, assembly GCA_913057825.1. Classification (GTDB taxonomy): domain Bacteria; phylum Bacteroidota; class Rhodothermia; order Balneolales; family Balneolaceae; genus CAJXOW01. Next base: position 29,823 of record CAJXOW010000020.1, read on the forward strand.
ATGCGGAATATGCTGGAGTATATACCCCAGAACTGCGAGGAGAAAACGCCTCGTCAGCAAAGTAAGGATCCGGATCCCGGGAAAGCGAAGGAGCTCGATGATCTTGTTCCGCACAATCCGAATAAACCCTACGATATTAAAGACGCTGTCAAGGGAGTTGTTGATCGCGACTCCTTTATGGAAGTGCATGAGCACTATGCGGATAATATTGTCGTCGGTTTCGCCCGTTTGGATGGTCGAAGTATCGGGATCGTCGCCAATCAGCCGCTTTCTCTGGCCGGCACCCTGGATATCGACGCATCGATCAAGGGCGCGCGTTTTGTTCGCTTCTGTGATGCGTTCAACATTCCCCTGCTCGTTTTTGAAGATGTTCCGGGTTTCCTGCCGGGGACCGACCAGGAGTGGAACGGGATCATCAAGCACGGCGCCAAATTGCTATACGCCTTCTGCGAGGCGACCGTTCCCAAGATGACCGTTATTACACGCAAGGCTTATGGAGGTGCGTATGACGTGATGAATTCGAAGCATATCCGGGCCGATTACAATGTGGCGTGGCCGACCGCCGAAATTGCCGTAATGGGACCGAAGGGGGCGGTTGAGATTATCTTCCGTAAAGAAATCGCCGAAGCCGATGACCCCGAAGCTAAAGAGCAGGAATTGGTGGAGCAGTACAAAGAAGAATTTGCTCATCCCTACCGCGCTGCCAACCACGGCTTCATCGACAACGTCATCTATCCCCACGAAACCCGTGAAAAACTGATTAAAAAATTAAAGATATGTGAAAACAAGGTGGATAGCATCCCCCAGAAAAAGCATGATAATTTACCGATTTGATTAATAATTAATAATTAATGATTTATGATTGGTCAAAACGGTAATTCCGTTATGTAATATTAGTAAAAGGTCTAGAGCGGAATTACCTGGTTTATATTGTTTCGTTTGAGAATCAAGCCATCTTATGGTTTTGAAAAAATCATAAATCACCAATCACTAATCACTAATCACTAATCACTAATCACTAATCATAAATCACCAATTACAAATCACCAATTACAAAATGGATCTCTTCAACGAGGAATCGGCGGGGAGCGGTGGGAAAAAGCGGCAGTTTGAGACGGGGGGTGACGCGCCGCTGGCGACCCGGATGCGTCCGCGGAGTATCGAGGAGTTTGTCGGACAGGATCATATCGCGGGCGAAGGCAAGATGCTGCATCGTATGATCAAGAGCGGAGTGATGGGTTCGCTGGTTTTTTATGGTCCGCCGAGTTCCGGCAAGACGACCCTGGCTTATGTTATATCCCGGGAGATCAATGCCCAGTTTGAGACGATCAACGCGGTGATGGACGGGGTCAAAAAACTGAAGAAGATCGTCAGCAAAGCCGAGCAGCTGCGGAAGGCGAACAACCGGAAAACCATTTTGTTTGTAGATGAGATTCACCGTTGGAACAAGGCCCAGCAGGATGCCCTGCTTCCGCACCTGGAATCGGGGATTATAACGTTGATCGGAGCGACCACTGAAAACCCCTTTTACTCGCTCGTTGGTCCCCTTCTGTCGCGCTGCCAGCTTTTTGAGCTGTATCCCATGACACACGAACAGGTACGGACGATGATCGATCGTTCACTGAAGGATGCTGATCGGGGGTTGGGCGATCGGGATATTGAGGTGGATGAAGATGCGCAAAATCACCTGGCCGAATATGCCGGCGGGGATATTCGCAATGCGCTCAATGCTCTGGAAGTAGCGGTGCTATCGAGCGAGCCGGACGAGGACGGGACGATACATATCGACCTGGAAATTGCAAAAGAGTGTATCCAGCGGCGTAATGTGCGATATGACGCAACCGGTGACGAACACTATCACTATGCTTCCGCGATGATCAAGTCAATGCGGGGATCCGATCCTGATGCCGCGCTATACTGGATGGTGGCGATGCTGGAAGGCGGGGATGATCCGCTGTTTATTTTCAGGAGGCTATTGATTTTCGCCTCGGAGGATGTAGGATTGGCCGATCCGCACGCGCTGCAGACCGTCAACGCCGCCCAGGATGCATTTGAACGAACCGGCATGCCCGAGGGATTGTACTTCCTGGCTCATGCCGTACTCTACCTGGCGATGTCGCCCAAGAGCAACAGCACGACAGCCGTGTTCAAGGTCCGATCCGAAATCAAAAAGCGGGGAACCGGTCCGGTACCGGCGCATTTGAGAGATAAAACAGCCAACGAAATGTCGGCGCGTTACCGCGGCGAGGAAAATCCGTCCGACGACTATGAATACCCCCACAACCATCCTCACCACTGGGTGCCGCAAAAGTACCTGCCCGAGGGGGTTGACGGCCGTTGGTATGAACCGGGCGAAGAGGGTCGGGAAGGCAAACTCTGGGAACGCCTGCAGCAGATTAAGCAGCAGTTTCGCGATTCATAATTAATAATTAATAATTTATGATTAATAATTTATGATTTATGATTTGCGGGTACCGGTAGTTATGGATTGAGTTAAGGAAAGCGAATGGAGAAGTTTTTTGGACTTGGGGCCGGAAGAGGGGGTGTTAAATTATTCCTCAGCTATTTAGAATAGAAAAGCAGGCAGCAGTTTTGGAATCGTGTTTGCAGAGGTATACAAGCTACGGATTCGGGTACTGCTGCCTGCTGTAGGAGGTCAATATTTTAGCTATGGCAACTCAAGAGAAATGCCAATAGCCAATTTATGATCAATCATTAATCATTAATCATAAATCATTAATCATTAAGGTCTACCGCCAATCGTTTGTTGCGGATGAGCTCGAGTTCTTCGTCTTCGTCGAGATCCATTAACTCTCGGGCGTCGTGTACGCCGAAGAATTCCGGATAGGCTGAAGTTCCATGTTCATTGCGGTCGAGACCGGTAAGCTCTTCCTGTTCGGTGACCCGCAGGCCGTGGAATTTGTGGACCAGCTTAAAGACGATATAGGCACTGGTCAGGGTCCAGGCGAGAACGGCCAGTATGCCGACCGACTGAATTAAAAGCTGCCAGCCGGATCCCCCGAAGAACAGTCCGGTGAAAGAAGTGGTATAGGGGGCTTGGGCGAAAAGTCCGACCGAAAGAGTTCCCCATGCGCCGGCAAAACCGTGCACCGGAATGGCCCCGACAGGATCGTCGATTCCCATTTTTTCGATCAACAAGACCGACCAATACATGACGGCTCCGCCAATAGCTCCGATAATAATGGCCGATACGGGAGATACTACCGCGGCAGGGGCAGTAATAGCTACCAATCCCGCCAGGGCGCCATTGAGGGTGTACCCGATGTCCGGGTGACCGCTGTGCGACCATGCCAGTATCATGGCGGCTACGGATCCGGCAGCGCCAGCCAGGTTGGTGGTGACGGCGATGCGGGCAAAGGAGATATCGGCTCCCAGGGTGCTGCCGGGATTGAAACCGAACCAACCGAGCCAGAGTATGAATACGCCGAGCGATCCCAGCGCTACGCTGTGGCCGGGGATGGGCTTCGCTTTTCCCTGTACAAAGCGACCGATGCGGGGTCCGATGATCCAGGTTCCGACCAGTCCGGCCCAGGCGCCAACCGAGTGGACCACCGTGGAGCCGGCGAAATCATAAAAGCCGATCTGACTGAGCCATCCACCGCCCCAGACCCAGTGTCCCACGATGGGATAGATCAAGGCCGTAATCACCACGGTATACATGAGGTAGCCGGAAAACTTGGTTCGTTCTGCAACCGCTCCAGAGACGATGGTCGCCGCCGTCGCGGCAAATACCGCCTGGAAGAACCAGTCGGCATACATCCAGTGGTTCATTTCGCCCGAGCTGGAGAGGGCGTCGGATAAAGCGAAATTGCTCATCCCGATAAAGCCGCCCACGTCCGTCCCATACATAAAAGCGAATCCAACCAGGAAAAACACGAGCGTTCCCATGCCGAAATCCATCATGTTTTTCATCATGATATTGGCCACATTCTTGGCCCGTGTAAAGCCGGTTTCGACCAGGGCAAAGCCGGCCTGCATAAAGAACACCAGGAATCCGGCGATCATCATCCAGAGAAAATCGGCAAATGTTTTTCCTTCCGTGTTAATAGCCGTGGATAAGTTGATCGTGTCGGGCGTGCCGTTCGCAAAAACATTATTAAAAACAGGTATCGAAAGCAGTATGATGCCAATCAGGAGTACTCGTCCCGTCTGTTTCATGTCGGTAGTGTTATTTGAATTAATTTATATGCGTTGAATGCGATGAACACTCAAGATTATAACCTATACGCAAATAAAAACAAAATAAAATTAGGTTAAAATATTTAATTGACTAATAAAAAATTGCTGTAAAGCATTTTTGCGCATTGTTTTTAGTTAAAAATTATTTTTTACCTAATTAAAAAAGCGCTTCCACCGATCCGCTTCTTAAAAATATTAGTTGAAAAGTAAACTTTTATTGGTTTCTTATTGGAACGTGTCGGTCAGGTATTTTGTAATAATCACGTCGGGTTTGTACTATGAAAGTCAAATGCGGCGATCTCTCGAAAAAACTTGAATGAAATATGAACCGGCTGATCAATCATCTCCATGGTTGAATTGAAAATTATTAGTGGTACGGATCGGAAAAATTCCAATGCGCTTCGCGTATCCTCCTATTTGAAAAAACAGTATGAAAAGGAAGGGGCCGACGTAGAGATCGTGGATTTGAAAGAGTTCCCCCTTGAGGCTGTTCGCGGGGGGCCGTATGGAGAAGAAAACAAGCCCGTCACCGACTTTGTACGTCCGATTCTCAAGGCTGACGGACTGGTGATTGTCACACCGGAATACAACGGGGGATATCCGGGCATCCTCAAGATGTTAATCGATTATTTGCCATTTCCCGAAGCGTTCGAGAAACTGCCGATCTGTTTTGTGGGAGAAAGTGCCGGCGCATTCGGCGCATTGCGTGCCGTAGAACAGTTGCAGCTGGTGGTTGGATATCGCAACGCCTATCTATTTCCCGAGCGTGTGTTCATCAACCGGGTGAAGGAAAATTTCGATGAAAAAGAGGGACTCCGGGACGATTTTCAACAGCAACTGCTTATGGACCAGGTGCACAATTTTGTCGAATACGTCGAACAACTCAAGCAACAAGGGTTGATTCGCGCACGGCTTGAGGGGGGAGCGTGATTGGGGGTTTATAATTTATAATTAATAATTTATGATTAATGATTGAGGTGCAGGTCTTCAAGATTTGCGACTGTATGCAATATAAAAGAGAGGAATAAATAAGGGGGGAATACTGATTCGATTTTTTACCGAACTGAATACCTCAATGCTGCTCCCCATTACTAATCATAAATCATTAATTATTAATTATTAATCCCCACTCACTCCGTTTTCAACATATATCCGATGCCGTGGATAGTGATAATGTGTTCCGGTTCGGAGGGGTTTTCTTCAATTTTGGCACGGAGTTTGGCAACGTGAACGTCTACGGTCCGCGTACTGGTTGTGTTCTGATATTGCCAGACGTTTTCAAGCAGGGCTTTGCGGTCGACCGGTTTGTCGGATTGTTGGCTCAAATACTTTAACAGGTCGGCTTCTCTCTGGGTCAGCTTTTCTTTACCCGAGGGTGAATATACGGTCAAGGTGGACAGATCGACCTGGACCGTGCCCAAATTGATGGTCGATTCGTCGTTGACATCCGACAACTCCTGCAACTGCCGGGATACCGCTTCCAGCAAATTGGATTCCTCGATCGGTTTTTTAAGATAGGCGTCGGGGACTCCCGTCGAAGAAGATCCATGCTTGTTTTGCTGTAATTTTCTGCCGGAATTCTGCATGGTGGAGATCAGGATAATGGGCACGTGGTAGTTCATCGATTGCGTGGTTCTGCATACCTCGTACCCGCTCATATCCGGAAGTTCTGCATCAATAATCATTAATGCCGGCTGGGAGCGGCTAACTTGCCGCAATGCCTCTTGACCGCGTGGGATGGTTTTCACCCGGTACCCTTTCTTTTCGAGGGTGGTGCTAATGGTCTTTGCCAGAGACGATTCAGGCTCGACCACTACAATGTAGGGTTCGTCTTTTGGTGACATTGTAAAAGTCCCTATGATTCAATTACTGCCGACTCCACGTATTATTTCGTCGGTTGGCTTCAGGACTGTCCTGGTCCGGATCGATCTCGACCCGACTGACCGGCGATTCGCGACCGATAATAAGTGTCGCTTCGGTCGACCCATCCAGCCACTGTTCAACCGAAATAGTTCGTTGCAGCGTCTCTCCGTTTGCCAATGTGATTTCCAGTTCTACCGGCATGGGTACATTTCCGACATTCTCGATCGTAATGACAGATGAGCCGGTACCGGTGTCTACACTTTTTACAGCTTGATCCAGTACCCACGTTTCATAATACCAACTTCTCCAGAACCAATCCAGTTCTCTCCCGCTTATATCTTCGAATGTGTTGAAAAAATCCCACGGCTGAGGATGTTTATATGCCCATCGATCAAAAAAGGCCTGGTAGGCTCGATTAAAGGTATCTTCTCCCAGAACCTCGCGCAGTGCATACAGTACGGTAGCTGGTTTGTAGTAAGAGGCGATGGTGAACAGGTAGCCGTCGTAATGATAATCCGACCAGCGCATGATCTCCCCTTCATAACCGGTTCCAGCTATCCTGAGATACGAACGACGATTTTCCTGCCAGTGGTCCCTGCCGGGATACTGGTCGGTTCGAGCATTATTTTCGTTGAACGTAGTGGCACCCTCGTCCATCCAGCTGTATCGTCTTTCATTGGAACCGGCGATCATGGGAATCCACATATGAGCCAGTTCGTGAGCGATAACGTTGTAAAGGTCAGTCGTTCTGGCTTCATGATAAGGTCCGATGACTGTCATCATCGGATATTCCATGCCGCCACCGATAATTCCATCGCCCTCGACGGCCGTCATATGCGGCCAGGGGTAGTTGTAATCGGTATATTCAGAAAGATATTCAATGGAATGCTGCAGGAAAGGAACAGCTTCCTGCCATTTTTTAGCGTCGCTCCGGTAAAAGGCGTCCGTTCGTGTATATTCGTTTTTTCCGTCCCCGTCCCGATCACCGATCAAAGCCCGGGCGGCGTCCCATCGTGACTCGGTGGTGGCACTAAAGGCCACATCGCGTAAGGTATCCGCCTTGAACTTCCAGGTAAGCAGGCTGTCGGTCCCCGGTCGTGTAGCCTGACCAAAATCCTCTTTTTGAATGATATGAACCACTTCGTCGCTTTGCCGCGCCTGGCGATATCGTTCGAGGATTTTCGGAGCCAGCATCTCGCCCGCATTCAACAGTTTACCCGTTGACATAACAACCCACGGGGAGGGGGCGGTAATTTCGAGGTCATAATTTCCATAACCGAAATAAAACTCGGCCCGACCACGAAAAGGATCCGTAAACCAACCACTCACATCATCATAAACCGACATAATGGGATACCAGTAGCCCATATAATAGAGATTGTCCTGATCGTATCCCATACGCCCGCTGGCCCCCTTGCTGGGGATATTAAAAGACCATTCTATGTGGATGCGGGTGGAGTCGCCCGGCGGCAGTTTCTGAACCGGGTCGAGGATCAGCCGGGTGGAGTTGACGGTATAATTGGGTACCTTTTGGGTATCGGCCTGCAGGGTGACGCCGTCGACCGATATGCTTTGTATGTCAATCCCGCCGCTGATTTCGGTTTGTTCATTACGAACATTGCCCTTGCTGTGCAGATTTTGCACCAGTTCCATGAGCATCCGGCGAAGCGTGTCCGGCGAATTATTGTAATAAGTAATCGTGCCTTGCCCCTCCAGTCGACGTTCCTTGGGAAAGAGCTGCGCTTGTAAATCGTAATTGGTCCACTGTTGCCAGTATTCCGATCCCGGCTTGCCGTCTCGACTGCGCGTCCCTTGCCGGACCGCCCGTTCAAAAGTGAAGGGGGGATCTACCGGCTGTAAAAGGGATTTACGGTTGGAGTCGATATCCCCGGAAGCATTTCCGGATTGTACTTGTTGAGTAGAACTGCAGGAAAGCAGAGAAGCGAATAGCGTAGCAAACAGGGTGAGACAGATCCCCCTGTAGAAGAAAATCCTGAACATAATCTATTAAAATGTTGGTTTGTATGTTGCCGGGTATATGAATAACTAAAACCGGGCCACCGGTGTCGAGCCTTGATTCAGATCAGCTAAAAAAAGTATGTACCACTCTCAAAATGCCAGGCGGTTACTTGACCTGTTCAAATTTTTCTTCGATGGATTTTTTCAAATCCTGAAACGTGATAGGCTTCATTAAAAAGTCTATATGGCCGGTTTCTTCCGCTCGTTTGACATTATAAAGATCGGAGTTCCCGGTGATATAAATAACAGGGACGTCAGAAAATTTTCGAATTTCGTTCATCGCCTCAATACCGTCCATCTCTCCCTCGAGAGCAATGTCCATGATGATGAGATCAGGTTCAAGACGACGAGTGGTCTCGACTGCTGTCTTACCGTATACTAACTCTCCCTCGGTGTCAAAACCCAGTTTTTCCAAATATCCTTCGTACAAGAGATTAAGAATCAGATCGTCCTCTACAATGAGAACTTTCCGTTTTTCACCAGACTCTGTTTTATTTTCACTCATTTTATATTATACCGGATTTACTTGCTCCGATTACCTATTGAAGTTCTCCAAACAACCATTTGCAAGGCGTTGATTGTTATTCCCAATATAGGTTAAAACAACTGTAGAGACAATTAATTAATTAACGGAAAATCTTCATAAAACGGAGACGGGATCCATGCTAGCGGTATCAAGTATGAATTTGAACCGCTATCCCGAATAATATATCTGAAGCATTATAACAAGCTATAACGTTAAGACAAAATGCGGATTGAATCTATTTCCGGCCAGTTTTGGATTAGGATTTTTCATAAGCCGTTATAATGGCCGGGAGATATGTAATAAATTGATTCAGATCATTTTAGGGGACGTGCATGGGTGGTATCATAAGTTTGAACCGTCAAGTGGAGTCTGGGGCATTTACCAATGCAGGTTCTGCCGCCAGGCTCTCAGGATACTTCGAAACAAGAATTAAACTGCAAATGTATGATTCCGATGAAGCAAAAAACTATAAAATTGTTATCCTTATTAATATTAATGGCCAGTCTGCCGGGCGCGACCCTTTGGAACGCTTTTAAATCCACTGCAGACTCGCAACCGGAAGAGCAACCCCTGCTGCCGATGATGCAAAAATTGATGGTTCAGATGAATCGCATCAATACCGGTATATACATGCAAGACTATCGGCTGATCGACACTACCGCCCACAACATTGCCCACCATCCCAAAATAGCCCGTTCCCAGATGAAAAAGATCAAAAAGGTGTTGGGCTCCGAAATCAAGAAATTTGTGTACTATGACCTGCAGATGGTACACAGCCATGCCGATTCCATGAGTATGGCAGCCCGACGTGAAAATATGCAGCAGGTACTGGAGCATTACGAAATTGTGCAGCGGGGATGTGTGAACTGCCATGTCGATTTTCGAACAGAGCTGCGGGAGGTACTGCATCCGGATCAGGAATAAGGTACCGGTGAGCAAGGCGGTTGCGTTCTACTTCTCTTTTTTTGCGCCTCTTATCGGCACCCTCTCCCTGCGAAGGGGAAAGGGAGTTTTTATGGTTTCGGGAAGTTTAGGCCGGGATCAGGATTTCTCCAGCTTCAGGGCCTTCGGGAAGAGAATGTTATTTTCAAGATGGACATGTTTGTGAAGGTCTTTTTGAAAATCTTCGAGATATTTAAAAAGCAGCCGGTAGGTTGTGCAGGCATCCTGCGGGGGACTGAAATCCTCCGATAATTCCTGAATTCGTTCCATTATGCCGCCGGCCTCGTCGTGTTCTTCCTCCATCAGCGTTACCGGGTGGACTTCATAGTCGTAATGGGCTTCCTCGCTGGAAAAAGTGACCCCGTTTGCACCGCCGTTCAATTTTTGAATATAAGGAAATACATCTTTCTCTTCTTTTTCCAGGTGGTCTAGAATTTCGGTGTACAATTTTTTGACCAACTGCTGAATTTCATTCAGCTCGGGGTGCCGCCGACCATGCACTTTTGCCACCTTCCGGGCAAAGGCGTCGATCTCCGGCATTTTGGATCGCACGTAGGTGTGGTGATTATTGATGATATAATCGATCAGGAATTCGAGCGACCACTGATTGTAGTTGTGCGCCCCATTTGAGCTCTGCACGGTGTTTCCTAGGGCAGTATAAACTTCATCGGGATCAATTCCCTTCTTTTCGCAGGCTTTTTCGACGGTAATATTACCGCCGCAGCAAAAATCGATGCCGTACGATTGAAAAACGGATGCAGTTTGATAGTTGGCCGTCACAATTTCTCCAACGGTTCGGTTCGTAAATTTATCTGTAGTCATGAGTATTAGGAGATTGCTTATCTTTAATAGTTGCTTGTCTGGATATTGGACTTCAAGTGATCTTTGAAAAACCGGGCGGCGGTTCCTTGCTCGTATACTTTTCTTCGGTTGGATGCATTGTATGACTAATGGCTCCTGTTTACGATGATCGTTATTACTGCCTGCTACCCAGAAAATTATTATGCTTCGGAACCGCCGCCCGGTTTTTCAAAGATCACCTCAATTTAGATATTGAGGTATTAAAAGTCAATAAAATCGGTTATAACCGTTAATATAATTTAAACTGTAGCAATAAACATGGTGTAGCGGTTTCTCCTGACTTTATTGAGCCACCCTCTTCCTGATTACTATTGTAAGGCAAGCGGGGTAAAAAAACCTTCGGATGCCTGTACCGATCAATGTTGGTAGGGAAAGGGGGAGGACAGATCACTCGCTGCGCTCGTGCAGGTGAAGGGTGAAAGCCGAAAGGTGAAAGGGGGAGGTGTCAATATGAAAAATCTTCAATTTACTGGCGTCTGCCGATTTCTGGACGATACATTTATTTATATACAGTCTAGATGGAAAAATTCTTAGCTTGCTTTTAAATCAAAAATTTGCTTACAAGCAAGCAGGAGAACGCGATGAATCCTATTCCCGCCAAAAGTTACACTCGAATGGGGTGGGCGCTAACGTTGTTCGTTACGTTGGCAGCTATGGCCCTACCGCCACAACCCTCCACACATAGCACGAAGAGTGGTGAATTTTTCCAGGAGGATTCGATAAAAGTTGCTGACAAGACGGGTAAGCAGTTGTTTTTGGAGTCTTGTGCAACCTGTCACGGTGCCGACGGTAAAGGGGCGCAGCAAAGTCAGCTGGGTTTCGACACTCCGCCTCCGGACTTTACTGATTGTAATTTTGCTACGCGCGAGCCGGATGCAGATTGGATCGCAGTCGCTCATGAAGGAGGTCCGGTGCGGGGATTTTCTACCGACATGCCCGCGTTCGGAGAGGCATTGACGAAAGATGAGCTTCAAAAGCTTATGAGTCATATCCGATCGCTTTGCAGTGATGACTGGCCGAGAGGCGATTTAAATATGCCCCGACCACTGGTGACCGAAAAGGCATACCCGGAGGATGAGCTGGTGCTTGCTTCCAATATTAATGTGGAGGGATCAGGCGGCGTAATGAGTGAAGTTGTATATGAGCAGCGATTCGGAGTGCGAAACCAGCTGGAGGTGGTAGTGCCGTTTGAGTACCGGGAGGTGCGACCCGGAAACTGGTCGGGCGGATACATTGGAGATGTGGCTCTTGGCGTAAAAAGAGCTGTTTGGCACGATGTCAACAGCGGTTCCATTTTGAGTCTGACGGGCGAGGTCATTTTGCCGAGTGGTGATGAGAATGCCGGTGTAGGGTCGGGCACCACGGTGTTGGAGCCGTTTTTCTCATTCGGCCAGTTGCTTCCGGCGGGAGGATTTTTGCACCTTCAGGGCGGTGCCGGTGTTCCTGTTCTGAGAGACAAAGCCGCAGATGAAGTTTTTGGGCGGGGAGCACTGGGTAAAACATTTACATCGGGAGCATGGGGACGAGCCTGGTCGCCGATGGTTGAATTGCTGGGAGCCAAAGAGTTTGAAGACAATAGCAGCGTTCAATGGGAGCTGGTTCCACAGATGCAGGTAACGCTTAATACACGACAGCATATCATGCTGAATGTGGGCGCGAATATCCCGCTGGACGACCCCGGCCGTACGACCCAATTCCGGGTTTATATATTGTGGGATTGGTTTGACGGCGGATTTACGGAAGGATGGTAGGATTTATTAACTCAAGGTGTTTGGCAAAGGTTTAAAATTAAAGGATGAGGTTATGAAGAGAAAAATATTAACAGTTTTACTGATACCATTTATCGTCATAGGAGCCGGGGTATTGATTAATTCGGCCGGCAGCGATTCCACCGGGAATAATCTCCAGCATCAGGTCGGCCAACCCCTAAATCCTCATCCGATTTTTAAAACGGCAGGCAATTGCATGAGTTGTCATAATCAGCTCGCTACCCCGGCCGGGGAGGATGTATCCATCGGAACGGACTGGAGGGCGAGCATGATGGCCAATTCCTCCCGCGATCCGTATTGGCAAGCGGCCGTTCGGCGAGAAGTAACTGATCATCCGCACGCACAGGCCAAGATCGAGAACGAGTGTTCCACTTGTCACATGCCGATGGCGCACTTTGAGGCGAGTATAGCCGGACAGCAAAGCCGGGTTTTTGCAAACTTGTCGGTCAACAAAGCCGTAACCCGTCGTAATATCCTGGCTGCCGACGGAGTTTCCTGCACCATGTGTCATCAGATAACGGATCATAACTTTGGAAAGCGGGAAAGTTTTACCGGCCATTTTACGGTCGACTCGACTGCCCCGATGGGACAGCGCGATGTATTTGGTCCGTATAAGGTGGATGCCGGGAGAACGCGTATAATGCATTCTTCATCCGGATTTCGTCAAAAACAATCCGCCCATATCCAGAAGTCTGAACTGTGTGCTTCCTGCCACACCCTGATAACGGAGTCACTCGGTCCCGACGGTGAAGTGATCGGTGAGCTGCCCGAACAGGTTCCATACTTGGAATGGCGGCACAGCAGTTTTAAAGATGAGCAAAGTTGTCAGTCATGCCACATGCCGGTCGTAAAGGAGCCGACTCCGATAGCCTCGGTCAACGGACAGCCGCGCAAGGGATTTTCCCGTCACTCGTTTCGCGGTGGCAATTTCTTTATGCTCAGCATGTTGAATCGCTACCGCGCCGATCTGGGGGTGCAGGCGCTTCCGCAGGAGATGGATGAAGCGGTAACCCGGACCAGGCGATTCCTCGAAACGCAGTCCGCCCGGTTGCTGGTGGGTCCTGCGAAGCTAAACGGTGATACGCTTGTGGCCGAAGTGGAGGTTAGTAATTTGGCGGGACACAAACTGCCGACGGCCTATCCCTCACGTCGAACCTGGATACATTTTACAGTAACGGATGCCGAGGGAAAGGTCATTTTTGAGTCGGGGGATATTAAGTCGGATGGGGCGATAGCAGGGAATGACAATGATGAAGATGCCAATCGGTATGAGCCGCACCACCGGGTAATCGATCAACCACAAAAAGTTCAAATATATGAAGCCATCATGGCCGGTCCGCAGGACGAGGTCACGACCGGTTTGCTGACAGCGGTACGCTTTATCAAAGATAATCGTTTGCTGCCCAGGGGATTCGACAAGGCTACGGCCGGCGATGATATTGCGGTTCAGGGAGGTGCATATAAGGATAGGGACTTCAAGGCGGGCGGAGATCAGGTAACCTACCGGGTTGCGACTGAAGGAGCCCGAGAGCCGCTGCGAATCCAGGCCGAACTGATTTATCAGCCCATAGCGTACCGATGGGCTCAGAATTTAGGGGACTACGATACCGGGGAGACCAACCGGTTCGTCAACTACTACGACGCGATGTCGAATAACTCCTCACAGGTGCTAGCCTCTGATATGGCACAGGTGGAGTAGCGCGCAGCAGACCTCCCTTTACGGACCACCTTCAGCATTTGGTTATTAATGGATACAACCAGTACATTAATACCTGGGATTCCTTGACGATATAGAGTCAGCCCGAATTTCACCTGTGGGAATCGCTTTGTTCGGTGCTTGCACGTGAAAGTTTGTGGGGAGCTAAGAGCGAGGCGTCCCCGTGAAGTGAAACCGGGATTGGCGACATTCATCAGAAATCAAGCTATACGATATGAATCAATTGCACATCGTTAAATTGGGCACGGCCTTCGGCATCGCATGGGCGTTTTTCACCATGCTGGCGGGCTTGACATCTGCTTTGTGGGGATGGGGCGTGGAGTTTATCGAGTTGCTGGGAACCGTATATGCAGGATACGGTCCCACCCTTGCCGGCAGTTTGGTGGGCGCGGTCTGGGGATTCGCGAACGGGTTTTTATGGGGCGCAATCATAGCCTGGATTTACAACAAATTGCTGTAATCCGTTCAGCGGATGTTTCGAAATTTCTATATATTGAAAACAGCATAACAATGGAACGACCGGGCGCCGGGCTGTGCTGAGTACTTAAAATTTTTCAAACCAAGGCACTTTATAAGAGAATGAACTTGAAATTGTATAGCAACTAAAAAAAGAATAAGCAAAACCGTGAGAAAAAATTTTTCATCGAAGGCACAGCCCGGCGCCCGGTCGTTCCATTGTTATGCCAAAATCGATAAGGGCTTGTAGCTCAGCTGGCTAGAGCGCCGCCTTCGCATGGCGGAGGTCAGGGGTTCGAATCCCCTCAGGTCCACTTTTTTCAACCTTAATTACAGACAAATGACTACGATATCTAAATATGGATCAGTATTGGTGATAGGGCTGGCTATGTTGACTCATGTTGGTTTTGCTCAGAAGACCGCCGTCCAGTCGAATAACTACAAGTTTACGCTGGTGAAAACCCTGGAAACCACCCCCGTGGAAAACCAGGGGCGAACGGGCACTTGTTGGAGCTTCGCTTCTATGTCATTGTTGGAGTCCGAAATGCTGCGGTTAGGTCGAGAAGCGGTGGATCTGTCCGAAATGTATCTGGTGCGGCGCGCTTATGAAGCAAAAGCCGACAAATATGTAAGAATGCACGGGGACATCGGTTTTGATCAGGGAGGAGAACTTCACGATGTGATGATGATAGCTCCCAACTATGGGGTAGTTCCCGAAAGTGTTTACCCGGGCATGAAGTATTCCCCTGAAAATGACGGTCATCACCATGGTGAGTTGTCCAATATCCTGACAGAAATGGTGAATGTAGTTATTAAAGGTCATAATGGTGACCTGACTCCCGTATGGGATGAAGCTTATGATGATATATTGGATCGATATTTGGGGGCGGTCCCTGCTTCATTTACCTATGAGGGTCAAAGCTATTCGCCGTCCACTTTTTTTGAAAAGATCGTCGGGATACAGACCAAGGACTATGTGCAGTTGACTTCGTTCAAGCATAAACCTTTTTATAAGCCCTATGTGATTCAGTTGCCAGACAACTGGGCATGGGGGGAGGCTTACAATGTGCCATTGGAGGATTTTACCAAGATACTTCGGAATTCACTGATGCAAGGTTATACAGTGGGATGGGCCAGTGATGTCAGCGATCCCGGTTTTGCTCATGGGAAGGGGTTGGCGATAGTGCCTGAAAAGCGCTGGGATCAGATGTCCTCCAAAGAAAAAGATCAGGTGTTTAAAAAACCGGTCAAACAAAGGGACATAACGATCGAGATGCGGCAGCAGGGATATGATAACTATGATATAACTGATGACCATGCCATGCATATTACCGGGTTGGCGGAAGATCAAAACGGAGCTCGTTACTACCTGGTGAAAAATTCGTGGGGAACAGGAAATCCATATGACGGATTTCTATACGTATCTGAAGCTTATGTTCAGTTAAAATCGACTGCTATTATGGTCCATAAAGAGGTCATTCCCAAGGAAATCAAAAGTAAAATGAAGGGACTCACTGAATTCAGCTGGGAATAGCTCCGGGTCGATAAATTGGTGGTCGTGAAAAAAGTGACGCTCAACTTCAGCATTACACCAGGTGTAATGCAGCCTGGTCCGAAGTTTTGCTTAGTGGAGTTGAATATCCTACCTTAAATACGGGGAAGCTTTGCATCATTGTATTTTTAAAAATTCTGTTAGTTTAGTATTTAGAGTTTCCAACTTAAGCAAACCATGCATTAGTCTGTTTTCAAACCAGAATTAGTGTGAGCTGCAATGATTATAACAAAAGAGAGGCCCGGATGCAGTATTTGAACATCGTTAGATTTGCAATAGCAACTATTTTGGGGATCTTTCTGATTGCCGGGTCTTACAGCGAAGGACGGGCACAGTCTGTACGAATAGAGGGGAAAGTGGTTCTTGCAGAGCAAGGGTCACAGTCCACGATAAGTTTGGGAGGGTATCAATCCACCGGGGGTGGCGGACAAACATCCCGATCTGACAAAACCCTGAACGATTTGATTATTTGGCTTGAGAAGAAGGATTTCCAGGCATCATCTGACATCGATCAGCAGGAGATTAAGGTACTTGACCAGGTGAATAAGGAATTTCAACCCAAATTGATGCCGGTTCGAGCAGGTCATCAGGTACGCATCAAGAACTCGGATCCGATGTATCACAATGTATTCAGCTTGTCCAGTACCAAGCGCTTTGACGTCGGACGCAGATCGCCGGAAGAATATGCAGATGTATTGTTTGATCAGCCCGGGATTGTGGATGTGTTTTGTGATATACATTCGGATATGCATGCTGTCATTGTGGTTCTGCCGGGTGAAACCCTGCGATGGAAGAAAATGAACGGGGAAGGTGGATTTCAGTTTAAGGAGTTGCCGAAGGGTCATTATACATTAAAATTGTATGCGCTGGGTGATCGGCAGGAAACGGTCCATATCAATGCTAAAGCGAAGGAAAACATTTCATTGGGTACGATCAGGGTAGGATCATAGCCTAAACTTATCGGTGAGAAATTCGAATTTACTATGCAAACCACCAAGTTCTCAATTCGATGGAAGTTGTTGGCCGGTTTTATTGGGCTGACGCTGCTGGTATTACTGGTTGTACTGTTTGCGGTCAGTCGTATCCTGGACAATAGAATTCGGAATGATATCAATGACAACTTTAACGAAGCGGGTAAAATATTCGAGCAGCTTCAAGATATTCGTTACCGGCAACTTCGTCAGACGGCTACTCTGGTTGCGGATATGCCGTATTTGAAAGCGGCGATTTCTACCGGGGATGTTAATACGGTTTCGAATCAGATACGCGAAGAGTTGGCCGAGCTTTTACATTTTGATCCGCTGATATCGGATACTTTGTCGTCAAAACCGCTGGCAACGTCGGTCGATTCGGTTGGCCTGGTCATGGTCTTTAATGAGGATGGAAAGTCCCTGGGACAGCTGTCGAGCGGCCAGCTTCCGGATCAACCCATGCTGAAAAAAACCGGGGTAAAAAGTGCCTTGGAAGGACAGTTTCCGGGGCAATCGCATATCTGGAAGCGTGGAGACAGTTATTACAACGTGATTACTATCCCTGTCACGATCAAAAACCAGGTTATCGGGGCGTTGTCGTTGGGATATCCTATTCGAAATCACGAAGCGGAGCTGCTGGCCGAGGTGATTGAGTATGAGGTTAATTATTTTGTGGAGGGTCAGCTTTTGGCGAGTTCGATGACTTCGCTTTCTGAAACTAATAAAAAAGAGCTGGTGGAGGGGATTCAAAACATCCAGGATCGTGAACTCAACCAGAACGGCAGAGAAACGGTTGAAGTACGGATGGATGGGGAGCGCTGGTTGATTTATGTATTGCCCATGGTGGATACCGGCACGGGGAAAGCCCAGATAGAGGGTTATTACGCTGTAGCTAAATCACTGACTAAAGCACTCGAGCCGCTTCATCAACTGCAGCGGGTGATATATCTAATTGGGCTGGGGGGTATTCTGATTGCTATTATACTGGGCATTACATTGACGAACCATTTAACGCGTCCCATTAACCTTTTGCTGAAGGGTATCCGCAGAATTGAAAATGATAATTATGACGAGCCGGTTGAAGTGGTGAGCCGCGATGAATTTGGTCAGTTGACCCGGACGTTTAATAAGCTGGTGGCCAATATCAAAGAGAATCTTCGTGAAAAAGAGGCTCTGCTGGCCGAAATACACCATCGTGTCAAAAATAACCTGGCCGTAATTACGGGACTGCTGGAGCTCGAAGGAGAGAGTCTCGACGATGAGCAGACCAAACGAATTCTGAAGAGCAGCCGCATGCGTATTCACTCGATGGCCACTATACATGAGATGCTTTACAAGGCCCAGGACTTTAATCACCTTTCGTTCAGTTCGGTTATGTCCAAAATGGTCGATGCACTTCGAGATGAATATGATGCGGAAGAGAAGGGAATCGAAATCGAGGTTGACGTGGAAGATTTACAGCTCAACGTCAACCAGGCGGTACCCTGTGGATTAATTATCAATGAGTTGGTCACCAACGCTATAAAGCATGCGTATCCCGGGGAGGCTTCAGGCAAGATCCGTGTCGCGCTGAAGAATCGAGACGGACAAATTAAACTTTGGATTGAGGACCATGGAGTCGGGATTCCGGAAGAAGTGGATACGGGGGGACGGGAATCGCTTGGATATACGTTGATTAATATCCTTTGCAAACAGATCGATGCCGAATTGGATATAAATACGGAGCAGGGGACCAAAGTCACGGTATCGTTTGAACGACAAAATAAAAAAGGTGCAAGCAGCGCCATGAATGTTGCTTGATTATTTGGAAAAAGGTTACAGCAATTAGGTCATGGAGCAGATTTTGAAGTCTTATAGTGGTTAAAACTTTTTGCAAGTCCTCCCCCTTTCCCCCTCCGAAGGGGGAGGTTTTTTTACCCACGGGAGCCTTGTATTCCCCCTTTGGAGGGGGAAAGGGGGAGGGCCTTAAATATAAAATTAAGTAAAAAGGACTCTCTCCAACAGAAATCGGGATGGACATAGGGCACGACAAACTAAACCGAATCAAATTATGAAGACGATATATCATATAATTGGAGGCATATTATTGTGGATGGTAACCGTAACGGGGGCCGTCGGACAGATTAATTTTGGAGGGCTGGCGGACTTTGAGTTGCGCAAGGGAGGCGCGGACTCGGATCTGACTGTCAACCAGACGCCTAACGACAAGTGGCTGGTGTACGTACCTTCAGCTCGTATTTTTATCAATGCCCCGATTTCGGATGAATGGATGGTATCGGGAGCGATGCAGTCAGACTACTATCTCGGGGAACAGAGCGAGATATTTTTTTCTTCACTGAATATCAGTTGGAATCCGTCGACCTATTTAAAGATCACCGGCGGACGGTTTGCCACTCCGTATGGAAGATACAATGAGCTGTTGCTGTCGACACAAAATCCCTTTGTCCACAAACCGCTCACTCACGTATGGAATATGCCGGTGGATAGAAAGCGCGGCTACGTATTTTCCGGCACATCCTACTCCGGGGTTCCGGGGATGTCGCTCGTCTACCGTCGGCTCTATTCACAAGGATTGATGTTGAGCGGCATGACTAAAAACGAGTACCTGCAGTATCAACTGGCTGCCACCCTCGCCAGTGTTTCCAGTTACGCAGAAGTGGGGCAGCAAAATCGTCCGGCACTCACTGCGCGATTGGTGGCACGCCCGGTAATTTGGAATAAAATCGGTCTTTCGGTATCCAACGGACCCTATTTGATACAGGATCCGATTAACGATCCCCTGCTAAGTGATGAAGAACGGGCCGGGTACCATCAGACGATAGCGACGGCATGGACCGAATTTTCCTATCATTATTATCAGCTTACGTTTCAATATACGTGGAATCGCTGGGAGTCTCCGTGGATCGATCCCAACGGCAACCTGGTTGAGCGTCATATTAATAACGACGTGACGCACTTTTTGACCAAAATCAAAGTTCGATTTCCGTTCTGGGTCGGGGGATATGGCGCGGTACGCTATGAGCGATATCATCCCGGGGAAATCCGGTTGGACGCGGTCGGGATAACCGGTCAGCCGACCCCCGACAAACAACGGATGGAGCTGGTACTCGGTTATAAAGTCAATCGCAATATTCAGCTCAAAGCATCTTACTTGTTGTCGCGAAACGATGCTATGCCGGACAGAAATATCGGCGAGCTTGAAGATGACGTGTTTTCGATACAGTTAAGCGCCGGGTTTTAGGATGACTACAGGGCACTACTACAATTCCCCCTTTGGAGGGGGACGGCCCGACAGCAGTCGGGCCCAGGGGGAGGACCGATCACTCGCTACGCTCGTGAAAATGAAGGGTGAAAACCGAATAGATTCACCATGATACAACATAAGACTATACGCAGGGAGTTTATTCTGTTAATTTCATTACTCGTCTGCAGTTTTGTAATCACCAATTATGTGTTCTGGATATTTGAATATGGACACGGGGATATCAATCACTTCAACGATATCATCTGGTGGTGGGTGGTCACTTCTTCGACGGTGGGATACGGGGATGTTATACCGACGACCACGGCCGGACGTGCGGCGGGGGTGTTTGCCATCATTATCGGGATTTACGCCTATACTCACGTGATCAGCCTCATTTTGAGAACGGTGCAGTATAATTTTGAAAAGGAGGAACGCGGCTATGCGGAGGTGGGTGCCGAGGAGCACGTTGTGATTTGTGAGTATACCGCTTTTGCCGATGAGTTGATACAGGAAGTTAAGGAGCGAAATCTGTATAGGGATCAAGAAATCGTGGTAGTGGGATCCTTGATAGATCGCACCCCCTACCCAGAATACAAGTTTGTCCACGGCGAGCCCATTAGTCCCGATACCTTAAAAAGAGCTAACGTATGCGAAGCGAATACCATATTCGTCTTTTCCAACAATCGTTTTTCCGATCCCGACGCCAAAACTCTTCATGTCGTCAGCCGTATTATGGAAATCAACGATCACGCCGACATTATCGTGGAGCTCAATGACGAAAACAGCGAACTCCTCAACTACCTGCCTCGTGAAGTGACCATCATGAAAACCAACGAACTGCTCTCCAGCGCGCTCTCTCACAAATACGTGGAACTGGATCGGTATATCGAAAATACTACCGTTAGAGGCGAGTAATCTTTTATAAGTCGATAACCACTCAAGCAGAGATCAGAGACAAATTTTGGTATTAAAATCAACAAGGTATGATCTTCAAAGGCTGTACGTGAACGTATAAATTAGTAGATACGATTGGACAATGTTTTGTAATTGTTCATCCCTCAAAGACTGAATAGTTATAATACTTCTGTACTTCCAAAATCAAATTCAAATGTTGCATTAGCCTCAAGTTGCCTGGAGCCCGGAGCGTGGAGCTAAAATAAATGCCGAAAGAATTCGGCATTTATTTTATTATGGTCATTTGCCGGGTTTCGCTGTGGCTGTTCGTTTTCAGCCGGTAAAAATAAATACCGCTGGAAAGACCGTATGCGTTGAGCGAAACGGAATAACGCCCGGCGTTTTGGGAGCGGTCGACCACTGTCTTTACCAGGCGTCCCGCTACATCAAAAATTTCCAGGGTTACGTTCGTTGCCGAAGGTAGCGAGTAGGTAATGGTAGTGGTCGGATTAAATGGGTTGGGATAGTTATCGAACAGCTGAAAAGAGCTCGGTTGCTCGTCCCGGTCAGTCTGTATTGGGGTGCTGTTGCCGGGTAGTGGTGCGTTGATTCGATTTCTCCAGTTATCCAGCTCCTGGTAGAGTTCGGATGCTTTCTGCGGACGTTGGTCAGCAAGGTTGTTCTTCTCGCCCGGATCTTCTTCGAGGTTGTATAACTCCAGGTGTCCGTCCTCATAATACTGATGAAGCTTCCATTTGCCTTTTCGCAGGGCCGAGCCCGGGGTGGTACGCCACATCGGGGAGATCGATTCGGCGTTCCCGCGGTCGATGTAGATCGGGAAGTGCCAATAGAGCGTACGGGGATCGGTAGTTTGGTCTTTAAGGATTGGCACCATACTCATACCGTCAAGAATTTTCCCTTCCGGCGGATCGATACTCGCTATATCCAGGAACGTCGGGAACAGGTCGACCTGGCTGATCAGCTTCTCGGAACGGCTTCCGGGTTCGACGACCTCGGGCCAGGTTACGATGAGCGGCACGCGGGTTCCTCCTTCGTAATAAGATCCCTTGCCTGCGCGCAGCGGCCACATCTTGGTAATTTTAAAAACTCCGCCGTGATCAGAGGTGAATACAATGATTGTATTTTCGTATCGTCCCGTTTTTCGCAGGTGAGATACGAGACGACCCACGTTTCGATCCATCGTCTCAATCATCGCCGCATATCCCGGATGATTGTGTGCTTCGGTGCCTTCCTTTTGTTCATATTTATCTTTCAGCGCAGGCTTCGGTTGGATGGGGGTATGGACAGCGTACGTCGAGAAGTACATGAATAAAGGCTGATTGCCGGACGAGTCAATAATTGAGATCGCTTCATCCGCAAGTCGGTCAGTCAAATATGTTCCGTCCGGACTTTCTGTAAGATCGGGATTTTCAAAAGGAGCAAAATACCCGCCCATGCCCCAGACACTTCCCCGTTGATTTCCTCCGATATTTATGTCAAACCCGTGATAGGTGGGATCCTGACTGATATGCCATTTGCCAACGTGAGCAGTTAAATATCCATTTTGCTGTAACTCTTCAGCTATCGTATAGTCGTCGGAATCGATATATCGTTGATTGGCAACGGGAACCACTTTGCGATCTTCCTCATCACCCCGAAACGAGGTGTTGACCGTGTACACGCCGGTTCGCGGGGCATACTGACCTGTCATCAGGGCAGCGCGACTCGGGGAACAGTTGGACGCGGTGGAATAAGCGTTGGAGAAAAACATCCCCGAAGAAGCCAGCGAATCGATGTTCGGAGTTTCGTAAAATTCACTGCCCATAAAGCCGGGATCCTGCGAGCCGAAGTCGTCAATGTTGATCAGCAGAATGTTGGGTCGGGGCGTGATGACTTCCCGGGAATGCGCACTTTTGATGCCGGTCGAATCAACTGCATATACCAGGTAGGAATAATTGCCTGATGAGGTATCGGGGTCGGTCCAGCTGCCGGTGTCGATACCTTTTGCCTGGCGAGTGAAAATCTTGTGAATTTTGAAGTTGGAGAGGCGTTGATCGAGATTGGTGCGGTAGATTTGATAGGAGAGTCCCGTTTCGGTATCCCAGGTAATGGTTCGCCGGTCATTATTGTTAACTGCCAACTTGAGATTTTGAGGTCGGTTGGGCAGTTTCGTCGAATGGAGCCGGGTGACATCCAGCGGATGGGGATCGGTCCACGGAATGGTATCGATCGGCTGACTGATCATCCCCCGTTCTCCCAAAACATTATCGCTGATACGGATGCGGGCTGTATCGTCAACCTGTATATGAGAAAAAAGGCTGAGTTCCAATCCCACCATTCCGTTGATCGTATTGATGTTTTTACCGGCATCATCCGGACGGGGCGCGGTTTCGATCAGGATCGAATCTTCCGAGCTGTTCAGAAAAGCGGTAAAGGTTATTTTCGGGGATGCTTTGTCAATTCGGCTTCCGTCCACGTTTTCTACAAATCGCTTGAGGTAAATTGAGCTGGAGGTGTTCGCCTGTTGAGCTCGAGCCGGTTCAATTATCAGCCCCAAGACAAAGCAGGGGATTAGAAGAAAATGGAGAGCATTTCGAGTCATTTCCATTCGGCCAAATGATTAGGGTAGTGGTAGCTCTAATTTTGCATTTCTATAAGTTAATGATGCAAAAATTATTTGTTAAATAGTAGGGGAACTTGAGTACTGATTCAGGGATTGCATGGTCCTCCCCCTTTCCCCCTCCGAAGGGGGACGTTTTTTTACCTCGGTTGCCTTTAGTTCCCCCTTCGGAGGGGTGTAGAGTTCGGGTACATCCTTTACAGGTGTTCGGGGACATCCTTTACACTTTTTAGTTATCATTTGTTTAAGGTAA
>CAJXOW010000021.1 GCA_913057825.1 uncultured Balneolaceae bacterium
AATCATGACATCAAAGAAGAAAAGTTCTACCAAAACGAGGTATTGGTGGAAGCCGCCCGAAACGCGCGCGAGTCAAATAACAAAGTCCATCTGATGGGACTCTTTTCGGACGGTGGGGTACATAGTCATTACGAGCACCTCTTCGCGCTTTTGAAGCTTATGGATCAGCAAAATGTTGAGGACGTTTTTGTCCATGCATTCACCGACGGACGGGATACCTCGCCAACGGCCGGAGTTGATTATGTAAGCCACTTCATAGAAAAAGCCGAGGAAATCGGCAAAGGGAAACTGGCCTCCATTGTCGGTCGCTATTTTGCCATGGATCGCGATGAACGATGGGAGCGAACACAAAAGGCGTATGACCTGCTGGTTCACGGGAAAGGAACCGAATTCGAAGACGGTACCCGGGCCCTGCAGCACTGGTATGAAAAAGAAATTACCGATGAATTTATTGAGCCGTCGCTTATAGACTCGTCCGACAGATCACGAATCGAGCCGGGCGACACCATTATCTTTTTCAATATTCGAGGCGATCGTGCCCGACAGATCACCCGCGCTTTTAAAGAAGAGGGATTCGACAAATTCCCCGTTGAGGAGAATATGGACTTGCACTATGTCAGCTTTACCTCCTATGACGAGACCTTTACCAACGTTCACGTAGCCTATCCCCCGCTCGATCTGCCCAATACCCTGGGAGAAGTCATCAGCGGCGAGGGCTTAAAACAACTCCGGATCGCCGAAACCGAAAAATATCCCCATGTCACCTATTTCTTTAACGGGGGAGAAGAAAAGCCCAACGAGGGAGAAGAACGGATAATGGTCCCCAGCCCCAAAGTCGCCACCTACGACCTGCAGCCCGAAATGAGTGCTATTGAGGTGACCGACCGCCTGGTGGAACAACTGGAGACGGAAAAATTCGAATTTGTCGTATTGAACTATGCCAATCCCGACATGGTCGGACACACCGGGGATATGGATGCTGCTATCAAAGCGGTTGAGACCATCGACCGGCAGTTGAAGCGCGTGGTAGAAACCGGCCGGGCCCACGATTACAAAATGGTGATCATCGCCGACCACGGCAATGCCGATCGGATGCAGTACGAAGATGGCAGTCCGCACACCGCCCACACCATGGCCCTGACTCCCTGTATCATCATCGGCGAAGAAGGACTCGAAAAAGTAAAAGACGGCAAGCTCGGCGACATCGCTCCCACCTTGTTGAAGCTGATGGACATCGAAGTACCCGAAGAGATGACCGGGGAAGCGCTTATTTAGCATCGGACGCTTTCTATCAGATTGATGGCTCTAAAGCAATTTAGTACTGTAAGTCATCTCTTCGTGATTGATGATTTATGATTAATAATTAATGATTATTGGGATTTGCAAGTCTTTTTTAAATTGCCCTATACAAGTGCAAGATAGTATTTGCAGGCAGTCCTATTAATGTTATTCATTTCAGTTTATACATAATTAATAATAGGCCCGTTCTGATAAATCATTAATCATCCATCATAAATCATCAATCAAAATTTCTCTAAGCATTATTTTTTAATACATTACAATGTAGTGGATTCGGGTCGGATTGATTTGCTTTGGATGATGGATTCGCGTCAAGGTTATTGGAGGGGAATTTAAAAGCGATCACACTAAGGCGAGGTTCGTTTCGTTCATTAGGGTGAAACAAAGCAACCGAGTACTCGTTATATCACAAAATTTCTTACTAATTAACTGAATCCAGATTTATCAGCATGGAGGGAAATTTTTCCAGCAAGGTCCGAGATGTCATACAGTTCAGTCGTGAAGAAGCATTGCGACTGGGACATGATTATATTGGTACCGAACACTTAATACTAGGGATCGTACGCCTGGGCGACGGTATAGCAATCAAAATTTTGAAAAACCTGGAGTGCGATCTTTATAAACTGAAAAAAACCGTTGAAGATACGGTACGCGGCACCGGTGGATCGGTTACGGTCGGGAATATCCCCCTAACCAAACAGGCCGAAAAAGTGCTGCGGATCACCTATCTGGAAGCGAAACTTTACAAAAGTGATACCATCGGTACCGAACATTTGCTGCTCTCCCTGCTGCGTGATGATGAAAACATTGCAGCGCAGATTTTACAACAATTCAACGTAACGTACGACTCAGTACGCGAGGAACTTGATATGATTATATCAGGTAAATCCAACAAAGACGACACTCCCAAAGACTCAAGATCAACGCAAGCCAGTATGTCTTCATCTTCTAAAAGTGGAGGATCCAAATCCTCCGGTTCCGGCAGCTCCAGAGAAAAGAAAATGGAAAAATCAAAAACGCCAGTACTCGACAACTTCGGCCGCGATTTGACGAACCTGGCCGAAGAAGATAAGCTCGATCCCATCGTGGGACGAGACAAGGAAATTGAGCGTGTGGCCCAGATTCTAAGCCGACGCAAGAAGAACAACCCGGTGCTTATCGGTGAACCGGGCGTCGGTAAAACGGCCATTGCCGAAGGTCTGGCCACGCGAATTGTAAAGCGCAAGGTATCGCGTGTCCTATATGATAAACGGATTGTCGCTCTTGATCTCGCTGCGCTGGTAGCCGGTACCAAGTACCGCGGACAGTTTGAAGAACGTATGAAAGCGGTCATGGGCGAGCTGGAAAAAACCGACAATGTCATCCTGTTTATCGACGAGCTTCACACGATCGTGGGAGCCGGAGGCGCCAGCGGTTCACTGGACGCTTCCAATATGCTGAAACCGGCCCTGGCTCGCGGTGACGTGCAGGCGATCGGGGCGACCACGCTGAACGAATACCGGCAGTATATCGAGAAAGACGGTGCCCTCGAGCGGCGGTTCCAGAAAGTGATGGTGGATCCGACCACGCCCGAAGAAACGAGAGAAATTCTCAGCCAGATCAAAGGAAAGTATGAGAAACATCACAGCGTGCAGTATTCGGACAAAGCGATCGAATCATGCGTCAAACTCACCGACCGCTATGTGACTGATCACTTCCTGCCCGACAAGGCGATTGATGCGATGGACGAGGCCGGTGCCCGCGTGCATCTTTCCAATATCAACGTTCCGCAGCATATCATCGATCTCGAGGAACAGATCGAGAAAACGAGCGCCGAGAAAAATTCCATGGTCAAAAAGCAGCGTTTTGAGGAAGCAGCCCGGTTGCGGGATAAAGAAAAGCGACTCATCGAGGACCTCGAGGATGCCCAGGAAGAGTGGGAAAAAGAAAGCCAGAATATCGTTTACGATGTGGAAGAGGAAGACGTAGCCCACGTGGTTTCGATGATGAGCGGCGTTCCGGTCAACAAGATTACGCAGACCGAGAGCAAGAAACTCAAAAACATGCAGAACGAGCTCTCCCAGCAAATCATCGGACAGAGTGAAGCCGTCGAAAAACTATCAAAAGCGATCAAGCGAACCCGTGCCGGACTGAAAGATCCATCCCGACCGATCGGTTCCTTTATCTTCCTCGGTCCCACCGGGGTGGGTAAGACGGAAATGGCGAAAGTGCTTTCGCAATACCTGTTCGACACCGAGGAATCGCTGATTCGAATCGACATGAGTGAGTACATGGAGAAATTCTCCGTGTCACGACTCGTCGGAGCTCCTCCGGGATATGTGGGCTACGAAGAAGGTGGAACACTGACCGAGAAAGTCCGCCGCAAGCCCTACAGCGTTGTTCTGCTCGACGAGATCGAGAAAGCACACCAGGATGTATTCAATATCCTGCTGCAGGTGCTTGACGACGGAATTCTGACCGACAGCCTCGGTCGCCGGGTCGACTTCCGCAATACCATTATTATCATGACCTCGAACATCGGTGCCCGGGATATCCGCAATATGGGACAAGGCATCGGTTTCGACTCCGGGGAGCAGACCTTCGACTACGCCAAGATGAAGTCGACCGTTCAGGATGCATTGAAGAAGGTCTTCAATCCTGAATTCCTGAACCGCATCGACGACGTCATCACCTTCCGTCCACTCGAAAAAGAAGACATCTTCAAGATCATCGATCTGCAGGTCGAAGATCTCTTTAAACGCATCGAGGAAAGCGGATATAAAGTTGAAATCACTGATGGTGCCAAAGAGTACTTGACCGAAAAAGGTTTCGATCAGAAATATGGTGCCCGTCCCCTGCAGCGTGCCATCCAGAAGTATGTGGAAGATCCGCTGGCCGAGGAATTCCTCGACGGCGATCATCCTGAAGGTTCGACCGTGCGCATCAAGATGAACAAGTCGCGCGACGCTCTGACCTTCGACTGGTACGAACCGGAAATCTCCGAACAGGAGGACCAGGATGACGACGAAGACGATTCCAGTCAGAAAAGCAAGTCGAGCGAATCGTCCTCCGACAGCCCGGATACGTCAACGGGCAGTGCGGGAGGTACCTCCAGTTCCGGGACCGGTAAAGAGGAAACTTCATCGGCTTCTAAACAAGCTTAACAAAATAAAAAAGCCCCGGTTCGGGGCTTTTTTATTTTGTGCTCGAGGCTGGAAGTTCGAGGCTCGAGGCTTATTCGAGACTTCTAACGTGTTGTGTATACTTTCACTTCTTTTCTTTTGCTTACTTCACCCTTCCTTTGCCTATCACTACCTTATTGCTGCATAATTTTTGTAGTCGGGGTGAAAAGGTATCGGCCTTCTGGCTTCTCCTGCCAGCTTTATCTTAAGTAACTCAACCGCTTGATAGTTTTAATGGATCGTTTGCAAGGTAGCAGTGCTGCAAGACTAAATTCTTGATCCTACCTGCAAGTTATAGAAAAAACTTTAAAAATTGGCCTTGATATTTAGTTGTTTGCTGGTGCCTTTCAGGAGATAGGTATTGGGGGTTTTTCGCGTAAATCCCGGAGTGAGTTTGGGATGAAGACCCAGAGTGCCGGACCACTCTTTTGAGGTTATTTCTCTTTTTTCCAGGTGGATAGCGTGGACCTGTACGTTGTTGAGTCTTTTTCCGGATGGGTTTGGTCGGCCTGTCAGGGCAATTATGAGATGATCGGACGAGAAATAGTCGGCATGTACCACGTTGGAGCGAAAGCTTGTGCTTCCCAACTTCTCCCCTGAAATCAGGTCGTATGCCAGGGCTCGTTGTTCGGAATACACCAACAGGGTTTGCGCACTTTCAGAAAGGGTAAAATCCTGGATGGCATCTTCGAATTGCATCGACGAAAGTTGGTTTCCGAATCGATCATACACCAACAATGCTCGATTCGTACCCTCTTTGACAGTTAATAACCCGATAAACTGTCCGTTGGCTGTGACTTTCAGTGACTCAATCAGCCGGTCGCTACTGGAAAAAAATGTCATGAGATTTCCATTAGACTGAGTGATATGAGCCCGCGATCCCTCCCCTCCATTCAACACGATTTTCGGGTTATACAGCACGACGGTCTGTCCTGCGAGATCTGATGCCAATTTGGAAATCGACTCTCCGCCTTCACTACCTGTCACGCTCGAATAGATGGCTTGCCGCTTTCCCAGGGCATTATAAAAAGCAAACCGACCGATATTTTGTCGGATTATGCTCTGACCATTGCTAAAGGGGTAGATAGCTAAAGAAGGATCAGAAGCTTCCATCCCCGACGGACTGTAAGCCGCAAGGGTATCAGCCCGCTGATCCAATACTAATGCCGGAGAATTTTCAAACGATCGTTGAAGCATACCGAGCGTCGTGATGTCGGGCGATATCCCATAGGATAAAAAACCCGAAAACTGTCGGTCGCTTCCGAGATACTTTACCACATTTTCACGAAGTAAAACCGACTGGTCTCCCAATTGAAAGACCGTCGGGCCGTGATCATTCGTCTGGTTCGTGACCGAAATTTGCAGGGATTGGGCTTGTACCGGTGAGACAATCACGACAGAGATAATGAACAGGAAAAAACTTCTTATAAAACGCATAACAGATGATGGGTCGGTCAAATTGAACGTTAACGAAGTAAATTCAGATAAAGCGATTAGTATATTATTCCATTTCAAGAATGCTTGACGGGGACCGGCAGCGATTCCGAGGCATTAAAATCACCCGGTTCGATCGAACCTATGATCCCGTTGATAAAGGGCAACTTTCCTGTACCAACGTTGCATCATGAAGAAGAGTCCGACCGGGGACCGTCCTCCGATTTTTAAAACTACCTTTCAAGATAATTTTGACCTACAAAATAACAGATTATCCGGTCTCTGAAAGTATTGTTTCACTTTCTGCGCATTTCTGAGAAAGATCCCCGGCAAAAATGAATTTTGCTTCTTAACCATCCTGGATTTACCGCACATCAAACAACGATATTCGAATCGAGCTGAAAGTACATTTCCATTTTGACCCGGGTTGGTGTATCTCGCCGTGACATTCAAAAATGTTTCCAGCCCCCTGGCTTAAATTCAATGTTGAAGATCACTATTATTTTATCTATCGTAAAATCGCTTGTGACGAACAGGCGCGGCGGAACTAACTTCAATTACTGATTTGACCTATGCTTTTTTCCATTATCATACCGGTATATAATCGTCCCAACGAAGTGCGGGAACTATTGGACAGTTTAAGCAAGCAGAACCGGAAGAATTTTGAAATCGTCATCGTTGACGATGGGTCCGAGGAGTCCAGCGAACCGGTTGTGAAAGAGTTTAACGATCGGTTGGACATCAAATACTACTGGAAAGAAAACACCGGGGCCGGACTGACTCGCAACTACGGAGCTAAGCGCGCCGAGGGTGAATGGCTGTTATTTTTTGATTCCGACTGCATTATTCCCCCCGATTACTTTGATAAAGTGGAAGAATTCCTGGAAGAAAATCCCGATGTCGACTTTTACGGCGGACCGGATCGCGCGACGAAGGATTTCAATGTCTTGCAGCGGGCGATCAGCTATTCGATGACCTCTTTCTTTACGACGGGAGGCATTCGCAACCGGGAGAAAAATTTAAGCAAATATGAGCCGCGCAGTTTTAATCTCGGCGTGAAATACGATGCCTATTTTGATATCGGCGGCTTCCCCAAAACGCGCCTCGGCGAGGATATTATTTTCAGTTTGAGGCTTTACGACGCCGGCTACAGGGCCCGAATGATCAAAGACGCGTTTGTCTACCACAAGCGACGCACCAACCTGAAAGCGTTCTTCAAGCAGGTAATTAACTTTGGCGTAGGCCGTATCAACATCACGACGTACTTTCCGGATTCTCTCAAAATGGTCCATGCACTACCCTCCTGCTTTACCGTATATTCCGTGGGATCGGTTCTGATTGCCCCCTATACCACTTGGCCGCTCGGGCTGCTCCTACTGTGGATGGCGTTCATTTTCAGCGACTCCTTGATCAAAAACAAGAAACTGTCGGTCGCCGGCCTCTCGATCGTCACGTCTTTCACCCAGCTCTTCGCCTACGGACTTGGCTTCATTCTCGGGGTGCTTGGACGACGTTCCCGGATTTGACGTTTGGTGCCATTTGCAGCCGGGAGACACGCCCCTGTGGGGGAAATTTTAACATAACGCGGTTTTGGGGGTGGCCTTTCGGCGGGAGACACGCCCCCGCGGGAAAAATTTTAACATAACACGGTTCCGAGAGGCATTCATTGGTTCTAAAACATTCCCTTCCCAGGTTGTAGCTTTCAGCTTTCCTGTTCAGAAAATTTCTCCCGCGGGGACGTGTCTCCCGGCTGCATGACTTCTCTTGCCTTTCACCTGACTTTGATAAACTCTTAGTCATTTTGATCATCTTTATACCAACTACCTCACTAAAATCACTTTTGGATTTCGCAATCATGCATTACGAAGCCTGCATCTCTAACCCCGTCATCCTATAAAATTCCAGCGCTACACGTGCTTTCGGGGGGAAATTTTCTGAACAGGAAAAAAGTTGAAGCAGCCTGCATATATGAATGTTTTATTCCCATTAAGTCCACCCCATAACGCGTTATGTTAAAATTTTCCCCGAAAGCACGTGTAGCGCTGGAATGATTCGAGAGTAAGATATAGATAAATTTGAAGTTTCCATTGATTTGAGCGAATAAGAGTCCTATATTTGTCCATTCCTTAATCGGGGCGTAGCGCAGCCCGGTAGCGCTCTTGCTTTGGGAGCAAGAAGTCGCCGGTTCAAATCCGGCCGCCCCGACATTTTAACCCCTCCAGATAATTGTTCTGGCGGGGTTTATTTTTACCTTTGTTGGAGTTGACGGTTTAGTGATAAGTCCTTACATTTGGAGCTGCGATGTGAAAGATTTATTGAGTGTTTTTGTTCGTTCAAATACTGTAGCTGACAAGCCCGGCAGCAGCAAGGCTTTTTCCAGGTAAAATATACAAGCGCCCGTAGCTCAACTGGATAGAGCAGCGGCCTTCTAAGCCGCAGGCTACAGGTTCGATTCCTGTCGGGCGTACAGCCGTTCAGGGTACACAATATTTTTTGATTATCTGCATTGTAATGTACCGGGCGACGTGGCCGAGGGGCTAGGCAGAGGACTGCAAATCCTCGTACGGCGGTTCGAATCCGCCCGTCGCCTCATTTCTCTGAATGATCATTGACATATTGCAAACTATTTCTTATTAAGGAACGCATTCATTGCATATTGTTTACATGCCGCGTTCGTCTAGCCTGGCCTAGGACACTGCTTTTTCATGGCAGCGACACGGGTTCGAATCCCGTACGCGGTACTAAAAAAAGTGCCCGTTCAAAGCGGGCACTTTTTTTGCTCGAGGCTGGAGGCTGGAAGCTCGAGGCAGAACGTAGTTTTTGCTGGCTACAAAATAGATTAGCAATGTTCTGCCTTCAACTTTGAGCTTTCAGCTTTCAGCTTTTATCTTATTGGTCATTAGCACGAATACAGTCACATTTTTTGTTCAAGCGAAGCATGCAACTACCGCTCCCCTCATGGAGCCTGTAGCTCAGTCGGTTAGAGCGCCAGGTTGTGGCCCTGGAGGCCGTGGGTTCAAATCCCATCAGGCTCCCTCTTTTTTCCCTTTGAAATTTAAATAAACCGTCGTATCTTATCTGCCGTTTTAGAAAACTTAACGGTAAGATACACACATGCCGCGTTCGTCTAGCCTGGCCTAGGACACTGCTCTTTCAAGGCAGCGACACGGGTTCAAATCCCGTACGCGGTACGACTAAAAAAGGCCCGCTCGATGCGGGCCTTTTTTAGTTGGAAGCTGGAAGATCGAGGCTCGAGGCGGGAGGTGGTTACCCGGGGAGTTGCCGTCAAATTCCCGTACCACACGTGTTTCAGCGAAAACTTTTAACTTAACTCGCTTCTCGATCGCATTATAGCGCGTAAAACAATACAACCTGCGCCAATTGTTGTAACCACTTTCCGGTTCAAAAAATTTTTCGGTGAAACACGTGTGGTACGGGAATGCGGCAATAGTACTTTGAAAAATCTCTCGCTTCAAGCCTCGAGCTTCCAGCTTCGAGCTAATCAGGCTCAATTTCCAATGAGCCTGATTATTTCCTTGCCAACGCGTACACGCCGTTGCCCTTCTCGTTTTTGGTGTATAGATCGGCGGCCATCAGGGGGAGTCCGATCGGCAGCATTGGAATGTAATAAAGGGCAACCAGCGGCGCGGCCCACATGCCCATTTTGGTAAACCAGAGCATCGGATTTTTGATCAGCAGCCACCACGAAAACCATCCCAGCTTCCCATAGGTGTAGTGCACATCGATCGGTTCAAGTCCGGCTTCTTTCAATTTTCGGGTGATATCCTCCTTCGAATAACCCGCCCGGGCATGCTCCTCAACAAAAAATTCGTCCTCACCCGCGTCTTCTTCCGAATAATGCGAAGGCGAATGCATCAGAAAATATCCCCCTTCAGTCAACCCCTTCCGAACGTTTTCAATGACTTTTACATCTTCCTCGATATGCTCGAGGACATCGATACAGATTGCAAATTGGTAGGTCGGTTCCAGCTCGAGTTCCAGCAGGTCCTCTTGGTGAAATGATATTCGTCCCTCGTCAATATCCTCTTCAAAATAACGGCGACAATCCTCCAGGTAATCCTGCTTTACATCCAGGGCCGTAACCTCCACGTGATCAAAATTCTTGAGGATAAATCGGTCATACTGACCAAATCCCGACCCGGCATCCAGCAGTTTCCATCTCCCCTGCCGGTCAAACGACCGCGCATAATGGCGCAGCAGCCGACGAATATGCCAGCTGCGCAGGAAAAACAGGTCCAGCAATTTATAGAAAATCGTCCGCAGCCCCCGCGAACGCTTGATAAACGATGCAAATCGATCCTTTACCGGGTCATACGCGATCTTGCTCATTGTAGTGATTTATAATTAATGATTGATAATTTATGATTATTCTTTTTCGACTTTGATTTATTATTCTTGAGCTTGTCTGATAGGATTTCTCCATATATCCTTCTCGAATCATCAAGGTAATTTGCTACTAGCTAAAACGGTTTTAAATGTAAATTAACAATCATAAATCATTCATGAATAATTATCAATCGCCAAAGCCTTTTTTCTCTTCGATGTTGGGTTCTACGTAACTGTTGCGGTTTTTGTTGATCATTTCGCCCAGGAAGCCGGTGGAGAAGAACTGCACGCCGACTACCATAAGCAGAACTCCGAGGAACAGGAGCGGTCGATTGGACAGGGCTTCATCGTAGAAGATTTTCAATCCGGCCAGATAGGCGTTGACGGCGCCGCCGACGATCATCAGCAGCAGTCCGATGGTCCCGAAAAAGTGCATCGGCCGCTGCAGATAATTGTTGACGAAGATCAAGGTCAGCAGATCGAGAAACCCATTGATAAATCGCGAAAATCCGAATTTGGTTTTCCCGAACTCACGGGGATGATGCTTGACTACCTTCTCGCCGATCTTGTCAAATCCTTCCCAATAGACGAGCAGGGGGATATAGCGGTGCAACTCGCCGTAAAGCTCAATGTTTTCGACCGCCTCCCGCCGGTAGGCTTTGAGTCCGCAGTTGAAATCATGCAGTTTGATATCGGTCACCAGCGACGTCACAAAATTGAAAAACCGGGACGGAATCGTCTTGTTGATCGGATCATGCCGTTTTTTCTTCCATCCGCTCACCAGGTCGTATCCCTCTTCCTTGATCATCTGAATCATTTCCGGGATTTCATGGGGATCATCCTGCAAATCGGAATCCATCGTCACTACGTATTGACCGGTGGCGTGATCGAACCCGCTCTGCAAGGCGGTACTTTTCCCATAGTTCCGACGAAAACGGATGCCGCTGACCTCGCCATGTTCCTGGCCAAGACGATCAATTTCATCCCACGACCCGTCGGTCGATCCGTCATCCACAAAAATAATTTCATAACGGTATTGGGATCCAATCGCCTCATGGATCCAGTTCGTCAACCGGTCGAGTGAATCGCGCTCATTATAGACCGGTATAACCAGGCTTATTTCAAGTGATGATGAATCGTTTTGTTGCTTCAATGTATTCACGTTAACTAATTTAGTTATAGCTGACAGAAGCTGCGGATGCTAATTTTAGCAATCAGTTATCAAAATAAACCAGCATACCGTTGATTTTCAATTGATAAAAGTTGGGGAAATAGTATATTGCTTGAGGGGCTCTTTGAAAACCGGCCGGCGGTTCCTTGCTTGTATACTTTTCTTCTTTTGTTGGTAATGAATGGCAAAGAGCCCTATATAAGTTTTAAGTAATTACAGGCTTCTACCCAGAAAATTATTATGCTTCGGAACCGCCGGCCGGTTTTCAAAGAGCCTTCAAGAGAACATCAGCGTAGGTTGAATTTTCCGTAAGATAGGACATAAAGGGCATTATGAAAAAACTTTACTATTCTATAGGAGAAGTGAGTGAAATTACCGACATCGAACCTCACGTGCTGCGCTACTGGGAGGATACCTTCAATGAACTAAATCCGTCTAAAAACAACAGCGGTCAGCGGACCTATACCGATCGGGATCTGAAGACGGTGCTGCGACTCAAAGACTTAATGCACAATCAAAAATACAGCACTGCAGGAGCAAGGAAAGTACTCAACGGCGAACAAACCGACCAGGAAAAACATCTACTCACGATGCAGCGGGATTTGAAAGAGGCACGTTATTTGTTGTCGAAGCTTTTGGAAAAACTTTAGAGATTAATGATTTATGATTGATGATTTGTAATTTCGTCGTTCTGGAATTGAGTAATAATTTATTAGCTTACCCTAAAGGGATTGCGAAGTTTATCCTGTTTATAATCGTTTAAGGGAAAGGCGATATGAAGGGCAGCCAATCCCCAAATCTTTATTTATTAATCATAATTCATCAATCAAATAAATGCTATCTTCGGCAACTTTTGGCAAGTTTAAGTTATACACCATAGAAACCGGCGAGTTCAGGCTGGACGGGGGATCTATGTTTGGGGTGGTTCCCAAGGCGTTGTGGTCGAATCAGATTGCGGCGGATGAGAAGAATCGGATTCCGATGGTAGGTCGGTGCTTGCTGGTGGAATCGGTGCAGACCGATCGAATTTATCTGATCGACAACGGGTGCGGCACCAAGTTTGATGAGAAATTCGCCTCGATCTACGGTATCGACCAGAGCAGGCAAAATCTGTCGCACTCCCTGGAATTTCACGGCTTCAATTACGATGATATCACCGATATTATTTTTACCCACCTTCACTTCGACCACTGCGGCGGCTCCACCTACTATGATGATGACGGAGAACTGCGGCATGCTTTCCCCAATGCCCGCTACCATGTAACCCGATCGCACTGGAAAACCGCTACGCGACCGAATGCACGGGAGAAAGCCAGCTTTTTTGACCATAATATAGAACCCCTCCGCGACTCAGGCCGACTGCATTTAAACGGGGAAAAGCATCAGTTTGAAGAAGGATTTTATATCAAAACAGTGCACGGTCACAGCCGCGGACAACAACTGCCGGTACTTGAATCAGAGTACCAGCAACTCATTTTTGCCGGTGATCTGATTCCGACCGCGGCACATGTCCCTCTCCCCTGGATTATGGGCTTCGACATGTGTGCGCGCAACACCCTGGAAGAGAAAACCGAAATTTTAACGCAAGCTGCCGAAGAAGAGTGGCTTCTCTTTCTGGAACATGATCATGAAAACGAAATGATTACCGTCGAGCAGAAAAACGATCGCTTCCAGGTGAAAGACGTCTTTACGCTGAATGACGTTTAACCCTGGCTACCCCGTTTGGAGGGGGATTAGAGATTTAAGATTTAAAATTTAAGATTATGGTCGTTGAATGCCTTTAGTATAATCATTTGCCGGCACCGGTTTTATTATACTGAAACTGTAATATGGTTTTTAACGTATGTACCACTGTCGCAGTTCAGGTAGATATTAGCGGTAATATTTAATTTTAAATCTTAAAATATTGATCAATAT
This sequence comes from uncultured Balneolaceae bacterium, assembly GCA_913057825.1. Lineage (GTDB taxonomy): Bacteria > Bacteroidota > Rhodothermia > Balneolales > Balneolaceae > CAJXOW01. The sequence goes on from CAJXOW010000021.1 coordinate 13,330, forward strand.
GTAGTGAGCAGCTTTAGCCAGTACACAAATCGCAGCGGCATTTTCAAACTACCAAAAATTTACCTTCCTTTTATTCGTTAGGTAGTTGCGCTGAATCCCAGCCCGGATTGCACTACGCGGGAATCGCTGTCGCTCGGAGCGCCCACGCGTGTGACGATTCGCTCTGAGCTCAGCAAGAAGTTCGGGTTAGCGCTTTGCAGTCTATACATATCGATCACGATTGAACTCATTAAACAACCTTTATTGTGACCTCGAACGACAACCGGCAAAATTACGAAAGTGAGGACACTGTATTGAATCCGTCCACAAAACTGGATCGCATTTTATCCACCTTGCGTGAACTTCATGGGAAGCTGCTGCGCAAGCGGAATTTGTTGATCATTTTTGCTCCCCTGTCGATTTTATTTGCCGGGTCCACCCTGCTCTTTTATGTAGAATCCTCTTTCTATCTATCTGCTGCGGCAAAATCTGTCAGCTGGCTGATACTCCTGGCCGGTGTCGGCGGACTCGGGTGGTACTTGCATCAACTATTTCCGGTTCCTGATTTTACGCAATTCTATCGCGAACTGACCTATCAAACCGGTTTGCCCAAACTCCAGCATGCCCTGGATCTTCAGCGGTTTCCCCGTCATCAATCGGCCGCATTTCGGGAGGCGGCCATTAGAGAGAACATTGCCTCGGTTGATGAGCAGGAACTTCTAATTCGCTATCAGCAGTATCTGAACACGAGACCTGAAACCACCTATTATCAATATGGGCTCGGCAGCTTGCTTATGACCACCGCCCTCCTGCTTCTGGCGACTACCTCGATTAACGATGGAATTATTCGGGGGATGCAGTTCTGGCAGGATTTCAAGCGTCCCAATCCCTACCAGTTCACTATTCAGCCGGGGAATCAGACGATCGAACAGGGCGCGACTTTTACGCCCTCTGTAGAATTCTCGGGGGATCAACCCCCGGCACAGGTCACGTTGGGCATCAAGACCGATATCGAGAGTGAATACCGACTTCGTCCGATGCGCCCGGAGGACCGTCAAAAGTTTGTTACCGATCCCATTAGTTTGACCAGCGACGCCCGCTATTATGTCAAGATGGGCAAATACGAATCCGCCCGATATTCGATCGATGTCCAACTGCGGCCGCGGTTCAGCGAGCTCAAAGCCATCATACATCCACCGAAATATACCGGACTGGATTCAACCCATCGTTTCTACCCATTCTCGCGCCTCGAAGCCTATCCCGGATCCGAAATTACCTTAAGAGGGAAAGCCAACAAACCGATATCCGAGCTGCACGTAACACGCTCGGGGGAACAACAGGACACTTTGCGCCCGCATCAAGCCGGCACTCCTGTTTATCGATATCAATTCAACGTTAGATCGGCCGATACCCTCCGATTTGCCATGCGGGATTCCTCCGGTTTGAGAAATGACAATCCGTTTCGATTTACCGTCAAGCCGTTGGTGGACGAACAACCCTACGTCCGAATCCTACGTCCGGACTCTGCTTTAAAAGAATCCAATCCCGACTCACTTCTGCTGGCGTATGAAGGAGGAGATGACTTTGGACTCATTCGCAGCCGGTTGAATTTTGAATTGCGTCGAGCATTTGTCGATACGGCCGAAAAGAATCATATCTCAGTTCCCACGCCTGCCCCGAAAGAAACCGAGACCTATAGCTGGGATCTGTCGAGCCTTGAGCTGAAACCCCGCGACAAAATTGTCTACTGGATATCGGTCACCGACAACGACGCCGTCAGTGGATACAAAACGGCCACTTCCCGGAAGATGACTCTGAGCATTCCATCGATGGCCGAATACGCCTCCGAACTTGAAAACCAGGAAGAGGATGTCGAGCAGACACTCGATGAAGTTTCCCGGTCATACGATGAGATGTCGCAGCAGTACGATCAGTTTAAGGAACAGATGAAACGCAATCCTACCGGCAACTGGGAGCAGCAGAAAAAACTGAAAGAGGTCAAGGACCAGCAAAAAGAATTCCAGAAAAAAGTTGAGGATCTTAACAAGAAGTTCAACAAAGTCAAGGAAGAGCTCCAGAAAAACGATATGCTTTCCGAAGAGACCCGGGAGGCATACAAGGAGCTGGAGAAATTGATGAAGGAGATCGACAGCCCCGAGTTGCGGGAAGCATTGGAAGAATTGCAGAAAGCTGTCGAAAACATGCAGCAGGATCAGCTTAAGAAAGCGCTGGAAAATTTTGAATTCCAGGAACAGTCGTATAAAGAACAGCTTAAACGAACCATCGACCTGTTTAAAAAGCTGAAACTCAACAGCGACCTGGAAAAGATGGCGAAGTCGTTCGAATCCCTCAGTAAGCAGGAAGAAGAATTATCCAACAGCAAGCAGTCGACCTCTCAAAAAATCAAAAAGCAGCAAGCTATCCAGCAGGATGCCAAACAGATGTCGTCGCAGATCGATTCGCTGTCCGAGCAGTCGCCGAGCGATTCCAGGAAACAGATGAAACAGCTCGAGCAGCAGATGAAGCAGCAAATGGATTCGCTGCAGCAAAAAATGAACCGGAACATGCAGGAGATGCGCAAGAACGGGAACAGCTCCAAAAGTAAGTCCCAACAGCAGCAGATTCAGAAGCAGATGCAGCAGATGGCCAGCCAGATGCGCCAGTCAAAATCACAGATGAACCAGCAGCGCATGCAGGTTAATCTCGGGGCGATGAAACACATTCTCTACAGCATGGTCAACCTGTCCGAAAACCAGGAAGAGTTGACCCGCGAGACGAGTACCATCGAAAGCGGCAGCAGAGCCTTTGTCGAAAAAGCCCGTCAGCAAAAAAATATCGAACGGCAATTCAGTCAGCTGGCCGACTCACTTACCGCGGTAGCTTCCGATATCCCGATGATATCCTCACGGATCATGCGTCAGAAAAATGAGTTGGCTCGCCGCATGGACCGGTCCGTCGAACAATTGGCCGAGCGCAATAAAAGCAATGCCACCACGGCCGAACGTCAAGTATTGAGCGGCATCAATGAACTGTCGTCGATGCTCGCATCCCTTATCGATAAACTGGAAAAGATGTCGCAGAAAGGACAAGGAGGCGGAAGCGGCAACATGTCGATGCAGCAGATGGTCAAGCAACTCAAGCAGATGTCGGGTCAGCAGCAGAAGCTGAATAAAATGATGCAGAAGATGATGAACCAGATGCAGGGCAACCGGCTGTCGAAAAGCCAGATTCAGCGGATGAAGCAGATGGCCCGTCAGCAGAACCAGATTCGCAAGCAGCTGCAGAATATGCAGGAAAACGGCGGATTGGAACCCGGCGACAAGCTGTTAAGTCAGATGGAGCGGCTAAACGAGGAAATGGAACAGACGATACGGGATTTGCGCGGCGGTCAACGAGACCAGAAGCTTCTGAGGCGGCAGAAAAACATACTCTCGCGCATGCTCAACGCCCAGGATGCCATGAACAAGCGGGATAAATCCGAAAAAAGGAAAGCGCGTCAACCCGAAGAAACCTACGAGCCAAAGTCGCCGCAGCTGACGATGGAAGAACTCCAAAAGAAAATCCGCCAACGCATGCAAGACCCCGATTTCACCCGCTTCGCCGAGGATTACCAGCGGTTGATTGAAACTTATTTTGAGTTATTGCAAACAGATAATTAAAAATTTAAGATTTAAGATTTAAAATTATTTTGTTCTTTGCTGGATTTAATGATAGCAAATAGAATGTTCATGATACTTTCTATTTCGTTTAAATATGTATTAAGACTTATATCTAGTATCGAGCTCTTCTTCATGAGCATAAGCCAATAGCGAGTTTCTCTGGCTTCCTTCGCTGCGATTACCATTTTAGCAATAAAGTCTTTTCGAGAGTGTGCTGCGAGTGATTCTTCTACATTTGCTCCGATGCTTGTAGCACTTTTAAAAAATTGCTGGGACATTGAGAACTGCTTTTTTGCAACGAGCAGTTTTTGAATTTTGATTGCCTCAAGAGCAAAATTAAAACTCTTTTCTCGAATTATATTATCCTTTTGATCAACAGAAATTTTCATATACTATTAGCTGGTTAAATTGCTCTATGTAAGAGTTAAGATACTATGTAATCAATATCCTTACACTTGAATACTGTTACATAATGGCATATCAAGCCTGTTTTTCTGTAATAAAGGCAAGTAATTAATCTTAAATTTTAAATTTTTAATTTTAAATCTTCAGTGGTAAAACTATTTATAGCAGACTTGGACGGTTGTATCAGTCATCCTTTTGAAAGTCCTGACTGGGAGGCTTTTTCGGGGGTTCGGGATTTGAACCGGCGGAGTTTTGAGGAGGACGGGATTCCTTATTTGACGCTTTGCAGCGGTCGTCCGCTGCCGTATGTGGAGGCGGTGGGACAGATGCTGGATGTGCGTCTTCCCTTTATCTTCGAGAGCGGTGGTGGACTTTATGATATGCGAACCAACAAGCTGACATGGTCTAAGCATTACAATAATGAGATGCGTGAAAAAATTAAGCATATCAAGGGATGGGTCGGCCGTGAAGTTATCGACCGGTATGACGGCACGATTGCCGAATTCGCGAAAGAGACCGACGTGGGATTGATCAATCCTGATGCGGATCTTATACGAGAAATGTATCAGAAGATCGACGACTATGTGAAGACCAACTTCGATGAGTTCGAGACCCATCACACGAATGTATCGATCAACGTGATCATGAAGAAAAGCAACAAGGGCGCGGCGGTCGAGCAGCTGAGCCGCATGATTGATATTCCCCTGGAGCAAATAGCCTATATCGGAGATGGTACGAACGACATTCCCGCTTTAGAACGAGTCGGACATCCCTTTGCCCCCATAAACGCCCGCGAGGAAACAAAACAACACGCCGAAGTGGTCGATTTGGAAGCGACGGATGCGGTGTTGGACGTGTACCGGCGGATGGCTCACGCCTCGCTACGCTCGGGTGTTAATGATTAATGATGGATGATTTATGATTAATGATTGTGGATTAGTGGTTAAACAGTTGAATTTAAGAGGTCTTTGAAAAACCGGGCGGCGGTTCCTTGCTCGTATACTTTTCTTCGGTTGGATACATTGAACGGTTAGCCGCCCCTGTATACGATGAGTGTTATTACTGCCGGCTACCCAGAAAATTATTATGCTTCGGAACCGCCGCCCGGTTTTTCAAAGACCTCTTAAAGTACTTCAATTGAACTTACTTTAATTAAGTCACCAAGGGTCTAGATTGGCATCAGGATATGCACACCTGCAATTTCAATCATTAATCATAAATCATCCATCATTAATCACACGAGCCATACCAGGATTTTTTAACTTTAGACTTTTAAACTAATTTATCAGCAACACCTAAGTAAAAATGCATAAATCCCGCGAGTGACATGAAACAGTCGATTTATCGGAAGCAGGCGGAGGATTTGAAGGAGATTTTTGATCGTACGATGCAGGAGACGGCGCCGGACCGGTTGGTTCGGGATACGGTTAAGCCTTCGTCGGAGGGACTGTATATTAAGGACAATCATTATTCGCTGATGCCCGACCAGCATGTCTGGGTGTTCGGGACGGGAAAGGCTTCTGCCCGGATGGCCCTTGCTCTCGAGGAGATTTTAGGGGATCAAATAAAAGACGGGATCGTCATTACTCCGCCGTCGACGACCACCGCTACCCAACGAATCCAACAGTTTGAGGGAGCACATCCGATACCGGACCGCACCAGTGAGTCGGCTACCTACGAGCTTTTAAATCTGACGAAAAAAATCCCGAAAGACGATATCGTTATTTACTGTCTATCAGGCGGCACCTCTGCCCTGCTTTGTATGCCGGCCAAGGGACTGGAGCTTGAGGATTTACAGCAAACCCACCAATTGCTGATTCATTCCGGGGCTGATATCAAGGAAATCAATACCGTTCGCAAGCATATTTCCGGCATCAAAGGCGGACAACTGCTGCATCATCTTAAAGATACGCGATTGATCGACCTGGTGATATCGGACGTGCCCGGTGATACGCTTGAGGATATCGGAAGCGGTCCGACGACCCCCGATTCCACCACGTACCAGGAAGCCTTTCAGATATTGAAAAGGTATCGATTGTGGGAAGAGATCCCCCACCCGGTACGGACCCATATTGCAAAGGGCATGCATCATGATATCCCGGAAACGCCCAAGCCCCATTCCGATATACTGGTCAAGCATCAGAGCCATATCATCGGTTCCGCTCGAAATGCCGCCGAAACAGCCGCGCGTTTTTGTGAAGAAATGGGATACCATGCCCGGGTGGAATCCGAAGTTTTTACCGGGGATGTCGAGGAGGTCAGCCAACATGTTACCGGTCAATTAATCAACGTCCTCGAAGAAGACGACCCCGTCAGCAAACCTGCAGCTTTGATATTCTACGGGGAGAGCACGGTGGAAGTCACCGGCGACGGTCTCGGCGGACGAAACCAGGAGTTGGCCCTGCATGCCGTGCGTTTCCTTAAAGACCGTCACCATATATCCCTGATGAGCGCGGGAACCGACGGAAGAGACGGTCCCACCGACGCAGCCGGCGCCCTGTGCAACGGACAGACGTTTGAAAAAGCCCAGGCCGAATCCTACGATCCCGATATATTTTTAAAAAACAATGACTCGTATCACTTTTTCGACGCGTTTGACTTATTGCTCAAAACCGGCCCGACGGGGAACAATGTGATGGATCTGGTTGTAGGGTTGGTTGAGTGATTAGTGATTTATGATGGATGATTTATGATTGCAGTTTTTTGCTTGAATTATGTTATTTTAACCTTATTAATTACACCTGTCATATTACTTTTTCCTTACTTTAATCGGACCTGATGCATTAATACCCGTAATTTTCTCATAATCAATAATCATTAATTATAAATCATTAATCACGTAAAGTGACCTGGCATAACGTAGATTATTTGTGGCTTTTGTTGTTGATTCCGCTGCTTGTTGGATTCTTGTGGTGGTGGGGGCGGCGTTTGCGTATGAGGCGTCGAAAATATTTTGATGATACTTTGTTTGAATCGCTCCGCCGTAACTACTGGCAGCTCGGGGCGCGGATCAAGCAGGTTGCTCTGTACACAGGACTGGCCTTTTTAATTCTTGGGTTGGCCGGGCCCAAGATCGGGACCGAAGTACGAGAAGTGAAGCGGAAGGGAGTCGACCTGATGGTAGCGCTGGATTTATCAGACAGTATGAACGCGGAGGATGTCAGCCCCAGTCGACTCGATAAAGCCAAATACGAAGTACAGCGTTTGCTGCGACAATTGAAGGGGGATCGCATCGGGCTTATCATCTTCACCGGGGAAGCATTCCTTCAAAGTCCGATGACCCTCGATTATTCCGCTCTCCGGATGTTCCTGGACATTGCCCATACCGATCAGATGCCCTCCTCGAGCACCGACTTCTCAGCGGCGATGAACACCGCGCTGGAATCGTTCAAAACTGAAAAAATTCAAAAATCGAACGCCGCCAAGGTTCTGCTGGTTATCTCCGACGGCGAACATCACGGCGGTTCCTATAAAGAAGAATTAAATTCGCTGGTCGAAAACAATATTTCGGTTTATACGATCGGGATCGGCACCGTCGACGGGGCCCGGATTCCCATGTATAACGACCAGGGACAACTACGCGGCTATAAACGCGATCAACAGGGCGGTATCGTACGCACTCAACTGAAGTCCCAAACCCTTCGCGACATCGCCCGTCGGGGAAACGGCGATTATTATGAAATTACCGGGGGCGGGAGCGGAATCTCCCCTTTCCTGGGACGTATAAACGAATTGCAAAAAGGTGAATTCGCCAGCCAGAAATATGCGGACTACAAAAATCAGTACCAGTGGTTGGTCGGGATTGGATTACTTTTTGTGCTGGCGTGGTTTGTGGTACCCGGGAGCAAACGCGGCTAAAACCTCGCTTCGCCCGGTTTTTGATTGATGATTTATGATGGATGATTAATGATTTTGATCGTGCCGGAATTATAGACATATACTCATAAATTTTGCCGCAGAGTTTAATAACGAATTAACCAGCAGATTTGGATAATACCGTTTACCGATCAGCCCCACCTTTTCTTTCTCTCAATCATTAATCATCCATCATTAATTATTGATTATCCATCATTAATTATTGATTATTGATTATTTAAGCAGCATCATTTTGCCGGTGTAGCTTTTTGAGTCGGTTTTCAGGATGTACATGTAGATGCCGCTTGAGAAGTTGGCGGCGTTCCACTGATAGGAATAATGTCCGGCACGTTGGTACCGGCTGCTGACCAGTGTAGCGACTCGTTTACCCAGCAAGGTATAGATGTGCAGGGAAACGTTGGACGGTTCGGCCAGCTGGTAGCGCAGCTGCGTGGTTGGGTTGAAGGGATTGGGGTAATTCGGGGCGAGCCGCGTTCTTTCTGGCACTTCGGCTGCTTTCGGCTCTTCGGCTGCGTCCGTCGCAGTCGAGGTCGCCAGGTGGATATCCCTGAGCGCAACGGAAGGCTGATCGGGACGGACAATTTCCACTTTGCCGGTTGTAATGGTCACTGGCGCCTCCCAATCCGATGTTGCCTTTACGCGAAAACGCATCAGCCGCCCGGCGCGCTCGGGCTTGGTCCACCCTTTATGCACCCATGCCCCCGACCAGGCAGCCCGGCTTTCGCGTCCGAAGCTTAAGAGCCGGTCATTTTGGCTCCACCCGTAAAGCCAGTCGCTGGCATCGAAGACCGGCTCCAGGCTGACCGACGAGGCGTCGAACGATTTATGGGAGGACTTCCAGCGCATTTCGGCCGACAGGCCGCTCAGGCGGACGGGTTTATCGGAATGGATCGCGATGTAGCGCTCCTCGCCCGTTCTTAAAGCCGGGAGGCGAATTTCGGCGGAAGCGGCTTGCGTAGCGCTGCTTGCTACTTGCTGCCACGACTGACCAAAGTTGAGTCCAATGGCTTCCAGGTCAGAGTGGTTAACATAGCCGCTGCCATCGGTATCGGCAAACGTGGCTTCAAAGGGGAACCAGCCCACCGATTCCAACCCGGACCAGCTTATGTTGCGCAGTATCCGATTCGGTCCCTGCAATCCCCACCAGGTTCCGAGCGGCAAGACATCCGACACCGAAACGAGTCCGTCGTTATTGGCATCGCCCGGCCACACGGTCGGTTTTTTGGGATTCAACGCCGTGCCGGTAATACGGATATCATCCATGCGTACCTTGCCCTGTGTTGAAATATCGGTTGTACCGTCTACCCGCGTATCCCCGAGGCGTTTCCAGCGGACATAAACGGAGTCAAGATCGTTAACCGCAACCGGAAGCAACACTTCCGAAAGCTGTCCCAATCCCCAGTCGTCGCCCACCTGGATCGATCCCCCCGACACATCGGTCCATACCGAGTCGTCCAGGCTGTACTGCAGCTGAAAATCACGAGCCGAGCTGCTGGTGCCTTTGAAGTCGGACGAGATACGAATCTCCTGAAAGCCCTTGGTAGAAAGACGGGTATACATGTACTTCACACTATCCTCCCCCTGCTCGGCATGCCAGTTCTCGGTCGCCATCGTAAATCCGCGGCCTCGCTCGTCATATCCCTCGATGCGGGAACCGGCGAAAAGAAGCTCCGAAAAGCGATTGACGGCTAGGGCCTGGTCAGCAACCGGGTCGCGATCGTCAAAATCCCAGCGAGCCAGCACATGTTGATACGGCGGACGTTCCTGCACGACAAGCTGTCCCGAAGATGCAGTATCCGCCTGCCAGAAACGACCGGTGTCGGCCGCGAATCCACCATACCGGTACGTCTCCTGATTCAACTGCACGCGGGAAGCGACATGCCAGATCCCCACCTCCAGTGCCGGACCAAACTGCACCGCAAATTGCTTTGCTCCTGAAACCGTCTGCTTAACCGGTTGTGCCCGGACCCACTGTTGTTCGGACCACGTCGACGGATCTGTATCGGTCGCATTCAGTCCCAGCCAAACCCGGAGGCTGTCGGACGGTGAACTGACGTCGGTCACCTCGTGAGCGTATGCATACGCCTGCAGGTTGATTGACTGTGCCTCATGAATGGTATCCGCTTTGTTGGAAAGTCCTGCTCCCGTAATGCGAGGTTTTACTTGTACATCCAGGGCAGGCGGATCCTGGGTGGGAATAACGTGCCCGGTCGAATCTTTAAGGGCTGTGTTCAGAAACTGGATCGAAGTGATGCCCGCATCCGCTGCGGCCTTCACCGAAAAGCGAACCCGCATCAGCTTACCCGGTCCGGACGCCGATCCCGAAGTACGGGAAGCGCTAACCCCGATCGTATTGTAACTGAGCATATCCCCTATTGAAATACCCTCCGAGCTCCCCAACAAGCTGCCGGAATGGGCGCTTTCAAACACCAGGGTCGCCGGTTCGATCTTGATTTCAGATTCGAAATAGTAGGCGGCCGCCGCGCTGTCGAGGTGAACCGAAACCTCAAATTGCTGTCCCTGTCCGACGACGGACTGATCCGGCACAAGCGACAAGGCGGCCCCGGAAGTTTGCGCCCGGACTACGTGATGGGACATAAGAAACACCATCGCAAAAATAAACGCATACCAGGCGGCCCGGAGAAAAAGTGATTGTTCCGCACGGTCCAGCAGGCGTTCCACCCGGTTTGTGAAACCGCCCTTTGCAGCCGGCGTGCTTGATGAATGAATTGAATCGTTGGTAAAGTACATAGGTCTCCCTTTTAGAGGTTGATGATCTGTTAGTCACCTCTATAGATCAGTTGGGAGACGGTTCCTTACACTTTTTTAATTAATAGTTTGTGATTTATGATTAATGATTTATGATTAATGATTATATGTGAGTGGTCCTTCAGGTCGGTTCTTTGAATTATCCATGGTCCAATGGTTAATTCTTTATTGCAATTACCAACCTGGATTGCATACTCACCATTGCCTAAAAAACCGGCACAATCACCAATCATAAATTATTAATCATAAATCATTAATCATTATGGCGAGGAAAACGTCAGTTGCCTTTAACCGGTTCCCGGGTGTATTGGAAGAGCCAGGCTTCACTGTTGAGGGCTCTGTATTTGTTTTTCAGGAGGTTGTTGGCTTCGGTTCGGGACATGCCGTGGGTAAAGGCAACGCGGTACCATTTACTCTGTTGGGCTTTCGGAGGCAGAATACGTGCATCCTGGTGTCCCTGTTCTTTAAGCTGCCGCAGATGGTTCATGGCGCGATTCATCGTGAGATACGATCCGGTAACGATATAATAGTTACCCGTCGCACGCATCATCTTCTGCTTTTCTTCCTCTTTCTTTTTGAGCTCCTTGAGACTAGCCTCCACCGAATCGATCATTCGCGGCAGATCGCGCTGTTTCATCTGTTTAATCTGCTGCCGGTTATCGGCGATAGCCGTTTTATTCTCTTCGGCCTGCTTATCCTGCTCGTTGATGCTCTTTTCGTTCTGCGCCGTCTTTCGTTTCAGCTGATCGATTTCCTGAGCCAACGGTTTCACGGCCTCATCGATGGAAGGCTCCTTCCTCCACATCGCATGCCGCTGCTTGTTAGAACCGAATTTGATGGTAAAACCCGCCATGGCAGTCATGAAGCGGTCGTTGCCGGATTGGTTAACCCGATCACCAGTCCTGGAATTTACAAAATCATACCCATCCATTGAAGCCGAGGTCGTAAAGTTCTCCTCAACCTGCAACAGGAAGTCGAGTCGTGGTGAAAGCCGCACCCGAAACGACGATCCCACACTCAGATTGGAAGTGAAATCATCATTGGGCGAGCCGGCATAACGATTTCCGGTCCCCCGCGGATTTTCCAGGCTGACGGTGACATCATTTTTCAATATACCTATACCGCCAAACAGCGCCAGATTCACGGTTGAGCTTCGAACGATCGAAAACTCCGGCTGCAGGGAGAAACGAACAAATTGATTTTCGTAATTCTGTCCGAACCAGTTCTCCCCGGTCCCTTCCAGCATACCGCCGGCAAAACTTCCGCGGATGGCAAACTGGGGATTGGCGGCGTAGCGGATGTTAAAGGCGGCGGTGGGGGTCAGAAATTCACTTCCCACTGTAAACTGGGTATAGGGGATGCCCCCCATCAGATCGATACTCCAGTTGCGCTGCATGGATTGACTTTGAGCGAACGATTGAGTCGTGAACAGTAATGCGAGTACAAGGCTCGCCGTGGTTAACCGTCTCTTAATATTTGATGATTTCATAAGGTCTCCTGCATTTTTTGAATGTGTGTGATGCTTCGAATTTCAAGGCTCCTCAACCCGTAAGCTCCTGCATTAAAACCGTTTAGGCTCAATTTAACATAAATAGCCGGTCTTATTTAACTAAAGTACACAAAAAATCATTTCCAGCGGATATTTTCACCCATTTGTTAGATAACATTAACGTTGATAATGAACAGTTGTCTGGGACAGGCATCCAAAGGGGGAAATTCTTTAGGTTTGACGAGTGGGAAGGGTATTCGTTACAAAAAAAATCCAGCGGGGAATTAGTTCCCGCTGGATTCGGTCTTTTAATGGGTGGTAAATTAACCTTTTGAAGCTATTTCATGAGCATCATTTTGCCGGTGCGGGTCTGGGTGTTGGTTTGCAGGCGATAGATGTAGACGCCGCTGGTCAGGCTGCTTGCATCGAAGGTTACCCGGTGGTGTCCGGCGGACACTTTTTCATTGACCAGCTCGGCCACTTCTTGTCCCAACAGGTTGTACACGCCCAGCCTGACGTGCCTGGTTTCCGGTACGGCATACGATATGGTGGTCGTCGGATTAAATGGATTGGGATAGTTGCCTTTCAGGGTAAGGGTATTCGGCACCTGCTGTTCCTCCTCGCGCGTTGAAGTAACCGTCTGCGGATAATACACGTTGCCGTCTGTATCGTAGGCTTTCACCGTATAGGTTCGATTGATACCTGTTGAACTGGAATCGACTTCGGGCGAGGTAACGAACGTCACCACGGTTTGCTGGGCCTGCGAAAGGTTAAAGGAGAATCGCCGCGGGTGCTGCCGTGCTTCGAAAGCCACTTCGGACGGCTGAAACGTCACATAGTCACTAAACTGACCGTAGTTCATATCCGTCTGAAAACTCGCTACGACCGAGGGATCCGCCCCGCTGTCCAAAATCTGAAAATCGGCGTCCGGAAGCAGTTCCGGAGTTCCGTGGACCACACTCGCCTGCACGCGGGTTTCGTCGCCCGTCGGCAGTACCCGGTCCTTGCTGTGGTGTACGGATATGCTGTCATCGCCCTGAATTACGACCTGGTGATACGTCTCAATTTCCAGGCTCACGAGGGAGGCCGCCTGATCCGACGGACTTTCACCACTGGGCGGTAAAAACAGTTCTCGATCTTTGCCGGCAAACACTTCCACAAACGAGGTAGCTTGCTGATAGCCAAGGCTGTCGGTTACCGCATCCTGTTTATCCGCCAGGTAAACATCCACCTTATCGAGTCCCGGCGCATTATGCACAAACTGCACCTTGACCTTCGGTCCCACCTGTCCGCGAACCAGATGGAAAGACTTCGATTCGCCCTCCACCGTGGTTTGGGCATCGCTGGCATCGACACGCTGGTATACCTTCAATGTATCGCCGAGAGCAACATTCTCATTCGACAGCAGGTTGTTCAGGGTTCGATAACTCACGGTCAACTGCCCCGTTTCATCACGGGAGCGCTCCAGGAGGATATCCCCGGAATTAAAATCACTTGAAGTTGCCAGTTTCCAATGGTAGGTCACCGGATCTCCGTCGGGGTCCCCCCGGTTGTCCCACTTGAAAGTCACTGTATTATTCGGTTCGCCCTCCACCTCAACATGGGCCCCTTCGGCCGGTGATTCCACTTTGGCCACGAGAGGTATGGAATTGGTGAAGGATACATACTGATAATCCGTCTGATCGAACGTGGTCGCATGTTCCCCGTTTTCATTGAAGATATTGCTGTAATCCACGAAAAAGCCAATCTCATCGCCTCCCTGCATGGTAAAATTGGCTCTATTGTTGCGCGGGATGGCCATTTCAACGTGATAGCCGGAAGATTGCTGTTTAATCTCGAGATTAATGTCGCCCGGCGTAAATATTCGACTGCCGACCTCGCTCGTATAATCACCGGCATCATCCCACATTCCATTGCCGCCTGCATCACGGGCATCCTCCGAACCATCCCAGGTACGAAGCGTTTCGAAGTTATCGTTATTCATATCGAGCACCATATCGGTGTTGCCGCTGCCAAACCAGCGACCGTCGCCGTCAAAATCCCATTTAATCGTGGGGATGCCGTAAGCCGGCATCTTCAGGGCTACATAGAGCGAATCGCCGCCGCGCACCATATATATTTCGGGCTCGTACGTATGTCCGCCGGTAACCTTGGTCGTCGTATTCATCATCCGCAGTGAATCCGGCCATTCAAGCGCCGTCCCATCAACCATGGGGGCATTATCGCCAGATACATTTTTAATCTGTCGCGGCAAGGGATAGCGCGGGTAGCGGTCTTCGCCGTCACTGATTCCATCGCCATCGGTATCCGAATCATGGGGATCGGAAGTGCTGTAACTGAACAGACCGTCGATAGCTTCCTGCTTATCCGTGTAGCCGTCGCCGTCTGAATCGGCGCTGGTGGTGTTGCTCCCAAACCTCTCTTCGTCGAGCGGCACCCGGGGATCGTCATCCGGAAAACCGTCTCCGTCAGCATCTTTGGCCTGGTACAAATCGCCCCAGTCATCATATAAATCCTGGTACGCCGTAAAGTCCCGCAGCATGGTAGCCTGGAAATCAAACCGTTTACCGAACTTGATACCGTATCCCTCCGGATAATTGTCCTTATACCCGTATTCCTGCGGCTTATCTCCGTGACCCATCTCCGAGTGGCCGTTATGATTATAGATGCCATCCACGGCATGCTGAGCTTCGTGGATGAACAGCCAGATCAATTGATATCCGACCGAAACATCCGGAAACTCGTCCGGATACTTGTCAAATCGTCCCAGGCGGGTGAGCGGCCAGTGAACCTGTGAAAAGCCGGTCCGGCGGTTCGGCCCCGGCAGCTCCATCTGGTTCGTTGCTCCCCAGGACCAGAAGCCGCCAAAACCGGGTATAATTCGAAAGACCAGGTCGTACTGGGTATTGACAACGCCGAAATCCTCCACCAGGTGGGTACCGGTCATTTCCGTCGAACTCCAATAGGTAGCATCGCTGAAGTCCTTATACTCCTCCACATGAAGGTAATCGAATTCCAGATTCAACTGCATTTTGGTATTGCGCCAGTAAAACATTCTTGCGCGTTCAAGCAGCGTTTTAAGGTCTTCGATCTCCCCGCTGTCCATCTGATAATCCCCGCTGTTCCGCCGGTCGTTCGTATGCTCGTAGATTACCACCGCCGTCTTGATGTTGGCATAGGAGGTGTATCCATTGGTGCTCGACGGCGTCGTTACCGAGTACACATTGCTGGTATCATGCTCATTGCGGCTATAGTCGCGCGCCGTAATCTTATAGTAATAGGTTTGTCCCGCTTCCAGCCGCGTATCGGTAATCGTGGTATCGGTATCGGTAAAGTGGGTCGGCGTACTGGAGAAACTGCCTCCCTCTTTGCGGCGGTAAATATTATATCCCGCGTGATCATACAGGGTGATACCGGGACCCTCCCAGGTCAGATGCACGTTGGTGCCGGTAAAGGAGTGATCGGTGATCGTTACGCCGGTCTGCGCCGCGGCATCCTGGAGCACGCCGCCGGCAGACATCATGATTAACGTGATGATCAAGCTTGTAAACGCAGTAAATATAAAACTGAACCCAGACCTCTTATTGTATCTATTCTTCATGCCCTGAACTAAATTGATTAACATTTTTAACTTATGAAGACTTGAACACTGGCCGGATAATTTTGCCGGGCTTCATTCTGATCTCTCTGCAATTCCGGAACGAAAGGTCATTCGTGATTGGTACGGGACCATTCAAAACCCGTATGAGCCAAAACAAGCGCTTTTTTGTTATGACCCGAAAAGTCCGACCGATTCCAGGAGAAACCAATAAGCCCTGTAGATTGGACGAGTAAAGTCTCACCTTGTTACAATATTATCGGGAATTCATAGTCATCCCGGATCTTCCGGACAATAACAAATCAGGAATGGACTTTAAAAAAACAAGAACTTCCTAAACCGGTTTGCTTAATATGGTCCCGGGAGTCCGTCCCGGCTGCTTTCGGGGGACAGGCATCCAACGGGGGAGCCTGTCTCGTTAAAAAAGTCAGTAATTCAAGAATCTTCAGCCAAACATTAACAATTTAGAGGACTTAGTCAATTATTGTTTTGCTCCATTCGATCCATGGTGTATTGCAGCTCTCCACGGTTGCGAGCCAGGTCGTACCACTCCGGGTTTACGAACTCCACCAGCTCCTGTAATTTTTTCTCTCTCCAGGAATCGATATCCCGCCGTCTTATGCGTGCTTTATCCTCGCAGGTAAAACATTCGAAATAGAGCAGTTTTGAAGATGGCGGATCCGGATGGTTATGTCCGGGCTCTTCCGTTCGCGACGGACCGGAAACAAGCAGGTTTGAAGTGAGTCCGACATTCAATTTTCCGGCATTATTACAGATGACATAAACATAGTATGAGTGCATAGTCTCCTCTTACTTGATGAATGTTAACTATCAGAAATCGACCGGGCCTTCGATGTTGGAGGCGATCAGGCAAAGAGAGGAAGTGGTTGACAAGCATTTTCGAGCTTATCGGTCCTCCAAATTCGCATCAAATAACCTCAAAACCAGTCGAAATCCTTTACTTCCGACCATCATGATCCCGCAGGCTGCCCTGTTTGGCAGCGTCCGATCGATTCCTGTCAATCTTATATATCCGATATGAACGGGGGATAATCCTTACAAATTAATTCGTGTGATTGGGAGTTTGCTGTTTTTTTGATTTAGGCGGCTATTTCTCTCTTTCTCCCTTCGCAAGTGTCTTTCACGTGCATAGGAAGTGATTTGTTCTCCGTATTTTACCTCGATGGTGGGCGGGGGAGGTCCATAGCCTTATATGGTCCTCCCCCTTGTCCTCCCGACAGCGGTCGGGACAGGCATCCAAAGGGGAATGTTTTTACGCTCTCGCCTTTCGCCTTTCACCTTTCACCTTTCGCCTTCACGAGCGCAGCGAGTGTTCGGTCCTCCCCCTTATCCTGTTCCAATTTATATTGGAACAGGATCTTCCCCCTCCGAAGGGGGATTTATTCCGCTTTGGTTAATTTCTTTGAAAGAATTTTTATATTGCGGTTTCGATGTTGTAGTGGGATATCATAAGACGGCCAAAAGTTGAGTTAATCATTTAAAACATTTCATTAAGTGTCGACGGAAACTTCACAACCGCCTAAAAAAGGGGCCTGGTCTTGTTATCGATTCGGGTGGCGCAAGTTTAAGCGCTATTTCCTGGAGCTGTTTTTAATTGCCGTGATCTCTGTGCTGGCATCGCTGCCGATGGGGATTCCCGTTGATGAATTTCTCTTCAACGATTCCACCTTCTTCATCCTCGGCTATCTTTTTCTGCTGTATCTTCCCTTGCACTACGGTATCGATTTCGCTTTTCTGAAGGCCTCGAAGGACGAGTCGCCCCGGGTCGGAGATATCCTGGATTTTTTCAATAACTACCTGAGTGTCGTCGCCGCTCAATTGTTGGTGTCCTTAATCGTCGGAATCGGATTTCTGCTCTTGATTGTCCCGGGCATCATCTTCATGTGTAAACTGGCGTTTGTCCCCTACCTGGTAACCTACGAACGAACCGATGCGTTGGAAGCGCTGCGGTTAAGCTGGGAGATAACCGAGGGATACAGCTGGACCATTTTTCGGATCTGGCTGTTGTCGATCCCCCTGTATTTACTGGGAATCGCCCTGGTCGGGGTCGGATTGATATTTTCCACGATGTGGATTGGTTTGTCCTATGCCGGACTGTATTATCACGCCTCCGAGCAAAGCGATATCCTGCAGGATTACCATCAACGTAAGCGCACCTATTCAAAAAGCACCTCCCGCGCCCGCCGCGAACCCGGCAAGGAGACAGATCAAGGACTGCCGAATTTGCTGGACCGGGGGCAGAACGAGTGATTAATGATTAATGATTTATGATTTATGATTAGTGATTTGTGCTGATAGTATTTCTTGACTCCTGACTTAAAATTGGAATACTGTACATACTTTTTTGACTTTGCTTCTGAATTATGCAACATGCATCACTCAGAAATCATTGATTATAAATCATAAATCACTAATCAAATTGGCTGCTTTCTTCAATTTGGTTAAGTTGGATAGGTGCCGTTTATAAATAATCTTCCTCATGCAGTGGCTATTTCATGCAAGTAATTTTAACGATTGTTTTCTCGCCGTGGTCGCCCTACCGGGGTGGAGCTCAGCAGTCCACTCATAATATAGCCACGATTCTGGCACGGCGCGGTCACGACGTGACGGTCGTTTATACCAAGCCTCCGTGGGAGGAGATCCCGGTGCCCGAGGAATTGCCCTACCGGCTCGAATGGGCCAACCTGTACGCCACACGGAGTAAATGCCGGGCTCACCTGCGCGACCTGGTTGTATTTTCGGTCCGCAACAAAGTGGGAAAGTTGATTGACCCGGATCAGCCGACCATTGTACACAGCAACGGCGAGGAAGGGGGATTGATCCATCAGCTGAAAAAAGATCACGACTTCAAATTCGTGTTCACTCCCCGGTTTGCCTACTATCCCGAATCGTTTTATCGGGACCCCGTTCCGCTGCACAAACGTGTCTGGCATTGGATCAACGAGCGCAAGACGATCATGCAGTTGAACGCGGTCTTCAACGCCGACGTCATCTCTCCGCCGAGCCGGTGGGCGGCCGAGCAACACAAACGCTTCGGCCTGCCGGACGAACGTTTCCAGATCGTTCACAATGGCGTGCCGCGCGAATTTCTGAACTATAATAGAAACGCCGACCGGGCTCCCCGGGGCCCCATCGTGTTTTTCGGTCGGTTCACCCCCGAAAAAGGGATCGATACGCTCATCGAGGCGATCGATCTGCTCAAGCAGAAACGCGATAATCTTCCGCCGGTACTGGTCGTTGGACAGGGACGGGAAAAGGAGAACTACAAAAAGGAGATCCGCCAGCGGGGGTTGCAAAACGATATCGCATTCAAGCCCTGGATGACCCACGACGAGCTGGGGAAACTGCTGACCACCACGCGGATGACCGTCCTGCCTTCCAAAGAAGAGAATTTCAGCCTCGGCATCCTGGGATCGATGTGCGTCGGAGTGCCGACTATCAGCACGCAGGTGGGCGGTACGCCCGAAATCATAGACTCCGGCGAAAACGGGTTGCTGGTCCCCCCCTCCGATCCGAAGCGGTTATCCGAAGCCATAGCCACGATGCTCAATCAGCCCGACTTCGCCGAAAAGCTGGGACGCAGCGGCGCCGAGCATATCCGCAGCGAGCTGACCTGGGAACGCAGCGTGGATCACTTTGAGGAGATGTATGAAGCGCTTGTCAACGGTAAGGTTGGTGCTGTTTCCGGGGCGTAAGCCTTTGGTACCGCTAATGGACGATTCAGGGGCAGTAGTCGGTTGACAAGCGCGCTCCAGGCTCCACGCTCCACGCTCCAGGGGTATTCCGGCGGGTGTTTACGGGGTGTATATTGACATTTTGAATCCAGCCGGCAGTTCTCAGCTTTCGGCTTTGTCTTTTTTCTTCCGGGTTGCCGGTTGTTTTTCGGCTTTCAGGTCTTTTTCCGGCCGTAGAGAGGGTTGTTTTTCGTAGCTGGGGTTTTTCATTGAACGGCGGGCTTTTAGATAGGCTTTGTTGATGGCAGGGGTGTGCTGCCAGCCGGTTCCGTTCCAGTAGTTCAGAGAGTCGGCGTAGCGGTCAAAGTACTCCTGGTTGATGCTGGTTGTGAGTTCTCCCCTCTTTTGCATTCCGCTTACCAATTGGTCGAATTGGGTGGTGGTGCCCACACTTTGAACGGATAGATCGAAGTCAAAATACAACTTCATGAAACCGGTTTTCATATAATTTTTCAAATTCATGTCTCGATAGCCCGCATGAATGGATAGCTGAAACTGATCCTTTGGTTCAACATTTGTGATATTGCTTCCGTAGCTTGCCTTCATCCTGGACTTAAGCGTTCTTCCCACTACAGTACGCGACACGGCAATGTAAGCAATTTCAGTCTCCTTATGGAGGCTGTCTACCTGGTAAGCATCCGAAAGCGGGGAGTGTCCTCCAAAATGAGCGGGATCCAGGACAGCCAAAATAGCCTGGTCCAGGCTGTTGCTTTCGCCGGTTACCAACAGCTCTTTTTTCCCATTCTGATCCAGATCGATCAACTCCATAGCACGCAAATATCCCATATTCAAATATCTGCCCCTGTTTTCTCCCGTCAACGGATCAACTCGTTCAACGACTCCCGGGAAATAACTTTCATGATGGGAAAGGACCAACATATGTGAAGAATCTGTTGTCGGCGATCGATATAGTTCAATCTCCATTCCATCATAACGGTTTTTCAGCGGATCCCTTTTACGGGGAAACGAAAACCGGTATTCCAGGGGACGACTCCATAAGGGTTCTCCCGCGGCAATATCCCTGGCATGCAGCCAGGTTGCATGAAGGCTGTCCTTTGAGGTTTGTTCAAACCAGAACACTTCATTAATACTATCACCATCTACATCATATAATTGGATCAAGTCTTCAGCCTGCATATGCGCACGGGTGTTGGTGTCCTCTTCCGTATCAGACCCCGCCGGCAGACGAGCCAGTTGCTGACCGGCGGCATTTTGCACATAGAAATACTCGTTATTCAACTCCGCCATGACCGGATTGCGATCTATGGGGCCATAAAACAGGCGGAAGGTGATCAGCGACAGTGCCAGAATCAGAATAATTCCGACTGCACTGTATTTATGCTCCCATACTTTTTTGCCGTAATGCCTCAGGAGATTTTCCTCCAGGAAGATCGATACACGCCGGTCGTAAAAGAGTCCCTCGAGTTGTTCAACGCCGAATATCTTGAGGTTTCTATTGGGATATCTGCTTTCAAGTCGGGCTTTAAAGTCCAGGGCTTCATTTCGATGCTGATTTGGAACCACCATGACCTCCACCCAGGAGAAGAATGCTGCATGCACCTTGGCTTCGAGGCTTTTTCGATCGATCTTTTCAACCTTTCCCTCCCGGCTAACGCGACCGGTGATCGCCGCCGTGGATCTTATTTTATATCTTTTCCGAAGTCCGGCATGGGATAAAACGGCGCCATACATAAGACCAGCCGACGCCAATTCCATTGAATGGCCCTGACTATACCAACCTGGATTCGTATACGAAAGGCGTCCGAGCAGCCCCTTCTCCGCAGACTTCGGGTGATATTTCCGCAGCATTTGCCGGACACTTTCGGCTACTCTCGTGCGAAATGCCTGCTGATTTTTCTCGCCGGAATCCACATCAAAATTGGTGGTGATACGATCCATCCCATCGGCCGACCTGTCAAACAATTCGACCGAAAGCCGGCGAAGCCGTCCTATCTTTTTCTCCGGGTCCTGCTCGTTTTGCACGACCGTGGGTACCATTACAGAGTTTTCCCGGTGTTTGGGGATATCACTGGAGATGCCCTGACTCTGGCTGCAAGCTATCCACAGATGCTGCAGGTTCTCCAATTTTCTGGCGCATTCAGCGTTGACCTCTCTTAATTTGTCCGTGCACTTTTTTAATAATTCGCAGGGCGTCTCTTCCACTCTTTTCTGCCAGTCCTCCACTTCGGCTTCAAGCACCTTTCGCACCTTGCAATCGAGCACTTCGAGGGATTTCAGCGGTTCTCCGACAAAAGCATACTGCAATGCCAATCGCTGCTGCAGGTCTTTTTTAAAAACGCCGAACGGCTTGAGGCTCGCCACTTCCGGCACTTGTTGCTCAATATCCCGCAAGTGATGCAATAACCGGTGATATTTGGATGGATCCACCCCGGTAAAATCCAGGGGATCTTCCAGCCGGGGCAGCCGGGAAACCAATTCGAGCAGATAGGATTGATACGTTTCAAAATCGCCGTCGAGGAGGGCTATAAAGTCGTTAATCAGCCGAAGACTCCACCTCGTGGATGGACGCTGCTGAAGCTCGCGCTTCAACTCATGAAACTTCCGCTCGATTTGAAGGACTTTGTTCATTTTTCAATCTGGGGATTGAAAAAAAGCCAGAGGCTCGAAGCTCGAGGCTCGAGGCTATTCGAACTGGTTTTATTGTTCTGTATACACGCTTTTACCGTTACGAAACGGAATACTGGAGCTATAATAAACTTCGATTTGGAAATAGGCAAAAGGATAAAGAAGCTGAAAGTTGAAAGCTCAAAGCTCAAAGAGGGCCCCGACTCCTGTTGGGAAGCATCTGACGGAAGGGGAAACGTATATAAATATTTAGATATAGGCATCTATGGACGCTGAACGGGTTGGGATACTCCGGGACCCTCTTTCAGCTTTGAGCTTTCAGCTTTCAGCTTCCCGATTGTACAACGTTTTGGCCTGGTGGGTACTTTGGTGGAGTTTGTAGGCACTGCGTTCTACGAGGTGTTCTTCGCCGCAGCAGCGCATGCGGACGACGGGTTTTATTTTGCTTAAAAGCCGATGCTGTGGTTTACGCTCGATGCGCTGCATTTCGGAGTTGCAGTGCGGACATTCTATGGAATCTCTTATACCTATAAAATTAAACAATGTATTCCCCCCGCGTGATTTATATAAATTAAGTTATGATAGACTTCCTCGCATTTTATTATCTTGCAAAAATATGGGAAATCACGCGGGGGAGAATACAGCTCGAAGCTGGAGGCTCGAGGCTCGAAGTATATTCGAGCATGTATTGATATAGGTATATAGGTCACCAAAAGAGAGTAGTTTTACCTCTTATAAGACAACATCAATTAACCAGCCTTCATTCTTAATTTAAGGCACACAACTTTATAACCGGCAGCAGCAAGCTTCGAGCCTCGAGCCTCCAGCCTCCAGCTATTCAAAGCGTAAAAAAGTTGTACTTTTCTACGCTTTGAATATATGCTTTTCGCTGCGTGGTTCGACGTCTTTCATGGCGTTGCGGGCGTCGACGATGCAGTCGTTCCAGTCGGCGAGCTGCCGATAGTCGATGTCGCTGTGGTCGGTCGAGATAACCACGGCGTCGAAGTCGGAAATCGTTTCCTTATCCCATGAGACACTTTCAGTGCCGGTCCAGTAGCCGTGTTCGCGAGATTCCGGAATCACCGGCAGATAATGGTCGTAGTAGTACACATCGGCGCTGTACTCTTCCAGCAGGTCCATGATGCGGAACGAGGGACTCTCACGCATATCGTCCACGTCGGGCTTGTAGGCAAGTCCCAGGACTAAAATCTTGCTGCCGTTGAGGGCTTTTTGGTGGGCATTCAAGGCGATAATCGTCTGATCGATAACGTACTGGGGCATCGAGGTGTTGATCTCGCCGGAAAGCTCGATAAACCGGGTGTTTTCATTGTACTCGCGGGCTTTCCAGGTAAGGTAGAATGGATCGATGGGGATGCAATGTCCGCCGAGTCCAGGCCCGGGCGTGAACTTCATAAAACCAAACGGCTTGGTCGCGGCCGCGTCTTCGACCTCGTGCACATCGATATCCATCTTGCTGAAAACCATCTTGAGTTCGTTGACCAGCGCGATATTGACCGACCGGAAAATATTCTCGGTCAGCTTGACCGCCTCGGCCGTCTTGGTATCGGTCACCGGCACGGATTCGACCACGGCCGACTCATACAATTCGCACGCCACATCCAGGGCTTCCTGCGTATGTCCGCCAACCACCTTCGGAATTTTGTCCGTCTTGAAATCGCGATTGCCCGGGTCTTCCCTTTCCGGACTGTACGCCACCAGCAGGTCCTCTTCAGCATCCAGGCCCGATCCCTCTTCCAGCATCGGAACAATCAGCTCCTCGGTCGTCCCCGGCCAGGTCGTTGACTCCAGCACGAAAAGCTGTCCCTCCTTCACATGCGGCGCCACCGTCTCGACCGTCTTCTCCACATAGGTCATGTCGGGCTCTCGATGTTCATCGAGCGGCGTCGGCACGCAAATAAGTACCGCATCGACTTCCGACACTCTCGAAAAATCGGTCGTACCCTCGGCGCGATCCGACTCGGCCAGTTTCCCCATCATCTCTTGATCCAGGTGCTTGATGTAGGGCGTACCGTCGGCGAGACATTCAATTTTATGCTCATCAATATCAAACCCGATCATATCAAATCCCACCTTGTGAAAGGTCCACAAGAGCGGCAACCCCACGTAACCGAGTCCGATGATACCTATCTTATATTCTTTTGCCTGTATTCTGTTGGTGATCTTGTTTACGTCCATTACTTGTTTTTTGGTTTCTTGCTGAATTTAGAGAACGAATATAAGGATTTATGATTAATAATTAATGATTTATGATTTTACCAGCTACGTTCACGGAATCTAATTGAAATTCACTTTCCTTGCATTTTAACACTGGCAAATATTAGAATTTGGACCCACACCTAATAATCGACTCCAAGAAATCATAAATCATCCATCATAAATCATTAATTACTAATCATCCATCATAAACTCGGCACCGAGCATCATGCCGGCGTTGTCGGGGAACATTTCGCCTATATCAAAAGCGATGCGGGATTTCAGGGTGATACGCTTCTCGCCGGGGAACGGGGTTTTCAGGTCGAGGTAGATCGAGTGTTGTTCTTTCGGGGGATCGATGCTGGTGGTGTAGTGGCCGTAGACGCCGTAGTTTCTTGTGAAGGAGTAGGCAGCCTCGTAATCCAGAGGGATATTTGAGAGGTACCCACCAATTGCGATATGATGGGCGATGAAGCGGTTGTTGATGACGCGTCCCGGGTTGTTTTGATTGCCGTCGACATACGTAAAGAAGGGACTGCCGATGATGCGGCCCCCGTAGCTCCAGTCGTCGGCGTAGATCCCGTTATTGAAATAGTTATCCCGTCCGCCGAACGGATTGCCGCGGGGATCGTTGGGCTGGTCGTATCCCGGCGGCGGATCCGACGGGCCGGGCCCGCTTTGCGACTTGGTATAGTAAAATTCATACAGGATCGTCTCCACCGGATGTCGGTCGTTTCGATAGAGCGTGGCTCCCCATAGTCCGTCCTCCGGCGTGCGCATGGCCAGGCCGGATCCGTCTTCGAAGGGAAACGTTTTCTGCAGAAACAGGTTCCAGGTACCGAAGTCAAACCATCCGCCCACCTCCCAGAGTCCGAGGTGATTGCCGAGGACGTTAAGCTGTCCACTTTTTGGAGCGGACTCATCGCCCGCATTGCCAAAAAAGATATCTTTGTAATCGTCCAGCCCCGACGGCAGCCGACCACGATCAGGATCCACCCCTCCCCACTGCGCGCTGTGCAGGAGTCCGGCGAAACCTTTCACCGGCACGTAGGGGAACACCACTTTAATATATCCCGCCTTCTGATGCAGGTAGGCGCCGCTCACCCAGCGGTCGTCCTCCAACCAGCCGTGCGAAAGCCATCCCTTGACCTGCAGATACCCGTCGGTAAACGGTACCGGCGAAAAATCGGGAATCCCGAATCGAATTTGCGGGATCGGGGTGGTATTGCCGCTATACTGAAACGGTCCGCTGGTAAGTGTACTCTGATACATCCCCAGCCGCAGCCGTTCACGTCCCCCGCTCAGCTCAAACGCCCCGTAGCGTGCCTTTAGATACGCCTGGTTCAGATGCGCCGTGGAATGATCCGACGCCCGCCCGAGCACCTCGACCCCGGCCGACCAGTCAAACAATCCCGAACCCTCATACGGCTTGGTCGACTGCAGCCTGAGCAGCCCGTTCGACGAGGAAGCATCCACCATTCCGAACCGGTTCGAATGCAGCCAGAACGGCAGAGTGCCCTCGGTGGCGGTGAGCAATTGCGTTTCGGCTTCGAAGTGCACTTGACTGCGGGCCGGGGTGGTGTTTAGGGCTATGAGTATACAGGCGGCTATGAACGGTAAGAAACGCAATTTTGATTAATGATTAATGATTTATGATTAATGATTTTTCTTGCTGTCTACACTTTACTTGCCTTACGTAGATTTCAGAAACATTAATTCTGTTCAATAATATATAATTACAGCGATAGAGTTCAATTACAGGCAACGATTTAATCATTAATCATCCATCATTAATCATCCATCATTAATTATAAATTATTAATTATAAATCAGCGAGCGAAGCGAGCGTCAGTGGTACGTCCGAAACCAGTCGACGAACGCCTGGATGCCTTCTTCGAGGGTGGTGGAGGGTTGGAAGTTGATGATGTTGTAGAGGTCGGTGCAGTCGGCCCAGGTTTTGTAGACCTCTTCGGGTTTCATCGGCTCGTAGTTCTTTTCAGCTTCCTTGCCCATCTTTTCCTCGAGCAGGCGGATAAACTCGGCCAACTTGATCGGATTGTTGTTGCCTACATTATAGATACGGTACGGCGCGCTGCTGGTGGCGGGATCGGGATCGTCGGAATTCCAGCCAGGATCGGCTTCCGGGGGATGATCGATCAGCCGCGTCACCGCTTCCACAATGTCGTCGACATAGGTAAAGTCGCGGAACATATCCCCCTTATTGTAGACCGTAATGGGTTCACCGTTTTTAATTTTCCGGGCGAAATGATAGTAGGCCATGTCGGGTCGACCCCACGGACCATACACCGTAAAAAACCGCAGCCCGCTCACCGGCATACCGGTCAGGTGCGCATACGAATGAGCCAGCATCTCGTTCGACTTTTTGGTGGCCGCATAGAACGAAATCGGGTGATTAGCGTCGTTGTGCACCGAATACGGCTGGCTCGTATTGGCCCCGTAGATCGACGAAGAAGATGCATACAGAAAATGGTCGACCTCCTGCTCCGATGCGGCCTCCAACACGTGCGTAAAGCCGACCAGATTGTCGCGAACATACGCCTTGGTCCGCTGCAGCGAGTCTCGCACGCCCGTTTGTGCCGCCAGATGGATGACCACGTCAAACGAATGGTCTTCAAACAGTGCCAGCACTCCCTCTGCATCTGAAAGATCCTGCTCGATCATGGTGAAGCGGTCGTTCGACGAAAGCGAAGCAACCCGATCACGCTTCAGCTTTTCATTCGGTCGATCCGTCATATGATCCACCCCGATGACCTGCCATTCTTCCTGCAGGAGACGGTGGCAAAGATGAGAGCCGATAAATCCGGCGGCGCCGGTGATTAATACCTTTTGCAAAGGGATAATTTTGGATTTTGGATTTTGGATTTTGAAATACTGGCGCTTCTTGCAGGCAACTTGCGGTTTATGCCAAAAATTGGTTACACACATTTACCGCCCTGCTGCCAGGCGGGACGCCGGTTCCTCGTTCGAAAGTTTTTCTCTTTCTGGCATCGTCTTGATATTCGAAGCAATACATCGATATATGTGCTTGTGAATACCATTTTCCGAACGGGACCGAAAAACTTAATACTTCGGAACCGGCATCCCGCCTGGCTTCACTACTTGTCAACCTGTTACACCATTCATTGGCAAATTCGTTCACTGCCCAAGTAATCAAGTCTAAACATCCGCAATTCAAAATTCAAAATCCAAAATTTCTAATTATCCGTCAGCCCTCAATACGCCCACAGTCTTAAACCGATCACGCCCCAGTAGGTCAGGTAGCCAGCCAGCAGAAGAAGCGCGGTGGAGCTGACCAGGGCGTGCCAACGGGTCCAGCGGGGAATTTTTTTACGTCGGGTCGCTTCAATAGATAATACAAAGAATACGGCTGCAAGCAGAGCAAAGATAACGGTCAGGAAGGCGAATGCGGCACTGGAGGGGGTTAATGCGCCGATATCGATCATCGGCATCTGCGTCAGCGCGAAAAAGGCGCCCACCAAGCTTGCAATGGCGATCAGCGGCAGCACCATCGTGCTGATATAGACCCATCCGAAACGCCGGTTCTGCGACCAATAGCGTTTATAGAGGGCGTAGAAGATCCATCCGAGGGATATCAGCAGGGTCAATCCCATGATTCCGCCGAGCCCAAAGAGCAAACTTTTAAAGACGCCGGGTTTCCAGTCGGCCGACTTTACATGAAACGTATTGCGTGCTGCCATGATTTTACCGTACTGATCGGTTTCGGCAAACACCAGGCTGGCGATCGATTCATCCGGTTTGCGAAAGGTTCCGCCGCCCAGCGGGACCCACTTTTCGAGGGATCCGAACAGGCCTTCCTTAACGTAGAGCGTATCCTCCTTGACCGATACGCTTGCCCCGTTAAGCAGCAAGTGAACAAACCGCAGCAGCTCGTTGCGGGGACTGCGACTCTCATAATATCCGGCAAACTCCTTCATCTTTTGGGCATCCAGGTCGACCGACGGAGTTTTCGGCTTCTGAGCTCCCTCGCTGATAAATGCGGTCAGCGCCTCCCGATACTCGCTCATTCCGCTGTTGCCGTTGATGAGTATCACGAATCCGCGGTTCAGATCCTTCGAATAGCGGACCGACGACAGAAAACCGGGCATGCCGCCGTCGTGTCCCACCGTTGGCCATCCGTTGATCTGCTGGGTGTAGAGTCCGACCCCATAGGCATCCTTCAATCCGTGCTTAGCCGCGAGCGTCGAATGTGACTGCTCCATAAACGTCAGGGATGAATCGGCGATAATACGCATGCCCCGGTAGGATCCCCGGTTCAGGAGCATCATCACCCACTGCGACATCTGCTCGGCCGAGCTGCACAGCGATCCGGCCGGACGCAGGTAGATCGGATGATACGGCAGCGGGTCGAACTTGCCGTCGGCATAAGAATAGCCGGTGGCCAGGGCCTGACGAACCGAATCGGTGAGTGTAAAACTCGAAGAGGCCATATTCAGGGGATCGAGCAGCGTGCGTTTCAGATATCGATCAAACGGCTGCCCTGTAATCTTCGTAATAATATGTCCGGCCATTGCGTAGCCCGGATTGGAATACGAGTGACGGGTCCCCGGCCGCCAGCGAACGCGGTGCTTCTCCATTTTTGCCATTAGTCCCTCAAAGGCCGAAAGATCAGCCGGCCCTTCCCGGTTAAACAGCTTCTTGAAATGCATATCGTCGAAACCGGCCGTGTGCTCCAGCAGGTGAATCACCCGCACCGGAGCGGTCTCCGCCCACGGGTTTTCAATCGGAATTTCCGGGGCGATCTCGCGGACGGGCGTCTGCAGATCCAGCCTGCCCTGCTCGACCAGCCTCATCAGTCCCATCGAAATAAACATCTTCGTGCTCGAACCCACCCGGAACAATGTCTGCGGTGTTACCGGGACGTCCGATTCACGGCCTGCCAAGCCGATCCCGGCCGACCAGAGTACCGAGTCCGGTCCGACGACCGAGACTGCCATTCCCGACAAGTCATTATCTTTTCTTAAAGAATCCAGGTGCGCCCGAAGCGTATCAAAACGGGCCGCGTCAAGATCGTCGGCAGCCAACGTATCTCCCGAAATTTTATACAGATCCCCCTCTTCCGCTTGCTTAAAGCCCTCATAGCCTATTCCGGCTTCCGCCCTTTGATTAAAACCTGCAAATATAACTAACAAACCCACCAAACTTACCATAAACTCCCGGTTAAAACCGCCCAACATAATCCTCCGATATTTTGGTTCATAGATTTATGAAACGCCGGGTGCCGGGCCGCGCCTTCGATGAAAAATTTTTTCTTACGGCTTTGCTTTTTCCTCTTTAGTTGCTGTGCAAATTCATGTTCACAACCCTGAGAAAGTTTTGGTTCGAAAAATTTTAAGTACTCAGCGTGGCCCGGCACCCGGCGTTTCATAAATCTGTATTAAATGATTCAGGAGATGGTACGAAGGATGGCAGTGATTGTTTCAATGGGGCAAAAAAAGTGATTGGCAAACTGATAATTTTGAATTATGAATTTTGAATTACGGACGCTTCTGGCTGGCATTCAAATGTTTTGGCGGCCACAGTCTTATTGCTGCTGCCTGTAATAACGGCTAACAACAAAAAGGCTGGCGCAAGCACGTGCCTTTACAACCGCTAGATGCCCTCATCAATTCAAAATTCTTAATTCAAAATTCAAAATTATCAGTCTGCCATCCTTCGCCGTTCCAGTAGAGCAGCGAGTCTTTATAGGCTTCGAAATATTCGGCATCGGGCTCCTCGGCGAGATCTCCGCTTCGCACTAAATTGTCAACTAGGTAATCGAAATGGGAATCGGTGCCGATACGAAGGGGGACAAGCTGATAATTAAAATAAATCATCAGGTGTGCCGCCTTCATATTGAATATTTCTTCCTGGTTAAAAGCGAGATCGCGAACAGTAACCACCAACTCTTCTCGATTCTGCACCTTTCTGATCTTCTTGATGTTGTTATGATGTACCCGGTCTTTAAACAGGAGACTTATTTTTGTCCGTGGAATTCGCAGATATGTTTTTTCTTTTGCTTTGGGGATATTTTTTAATCGATATTCGGAAGTCAGCGGAGCGTGGCCGGATAATTCCAACGGTTCAAGCACCGAAATTATCGCCTGTTTATATGCATTATTAATCCCTCCCGCCACTAATTCCCCATAACCGTCTTTATCCAGATCCACCGCCAACATATCGTATAAAAACCCCGGATGAACATAGCGATCTATAACTTTTCCGTCCGATATATTCATCGATTGAATGACGGCCGGGAAAAAGGTTGGGTGGCGAAGGTTGACCACAAGCCTCTCGCCCTTCGGGGTGTCCAGCACATGAAGCTGTCTAAAAATATAAGCAGTTTTTACTATAGAAGGTTTCTCCGGAAAATCCAATTCAAAAGTAAGATCATTTTTCCATAATAGTGAATCTCCGCTTATCGACCGGCAATAAACGCTGGCAAGACTGTTTTCATCTCCCTCCGTTCCAACCCAAATCACCTCATTGTCGTCATCCCCGGAGGCATCTGTGAAAGCAACCGCTTCGGACGGCTTAATTTTATTCTCCTTCATATTCTGTACCATCTTGTCTCCCACCTCAATTCGATCCAACACCTGGCCATATTTATTTTCCACAAACAGGTAGGATCCGTCAAATCTTGCTTGTGTTGGATTTTTTTCCAGCGGTCCATAGGCCCCTTTGACCGTAATAAAACCGAGAATAAGGATGACCAAAATACCCAGCGTGCTGAACTTGCGCTTCCAGAGCTTGCTGCCGTAGTGTTGAAGCAGATTATATTGTTTATGACTGGTGATTCGCCGGTCGGAAAACAGGTCGGCCAGCCGACGGGCACCGAAAATAAACAGTGATCTTCGGGGATATTTTTTGTTTAGACGTTGACAAATCCGGTAAGCTTTATCACGCTGTGACGCGGGCACCACCAGGGTCTCCGCCCACGAAAAGAAAGCGGCTTTGACTTTCTGCTCAATGGCTTCCTCTTTCACCGGTCGTACGCGGCCCGTCACATCGAGTTGTCCCGTAATCGCAGTGGCCGGATTAACCCGGAATCGCTCTCTAAATTCACCGCTATCCAAAATAGCCTGGTAATATAGCGCAGCCGCCGCCAATCCCAGCGAGGTGCCGGTATGATCATAATGATAATGATCAAATCTAAAATGACCCAGGTATCTGCCCGTGTCGATATTTTGCCGATTCTCCTCGACCAATTGACGAACCGACGAAAGAATGACGGCCGAGAGATCTTCAATTCGTTCCGCCGCCATTTTATCCTGGAATTGAAAGTACAGTTCCTCGTCGGACGAATTTTTTGTCGAAAGAATACTCACCTGCAATCTTCGCAAGCGTCCGACCGATTTATTTTCGGGGGATTCGGACGAGTCATCATTCACCTCCACCACCGGAATGAGTCCGCTATGCCCTTCCATCCAGCGATTCTCACTCCACTCGCGATATATCTTCTTTAACGTCGGACCCAGTTCTCCCGTCGACTCTCGACGCCGGGTCAAAAACGATTCAAAAAAGTCGAACGGTGTCCTATTAAAGGGCAGGAAATCCGGTTGCTCTTGCTCCCACTGCTTCAGGCTCGAATCCACCGTATATCCCAGGATCCGAAGGGTCTCAAACGGTTTCCCGGCAACGGCATACTGAAAAGCCAGCATGTACCGGAGCGAGGCCACCGAATCGCGGTAATTTGAGATCTCTTTCAGTTCGGGATAGTCTTTGCCCGCATCGATCAAGCGCTGAAAAATCGGCTCAAAATCCGACGGATCGATGCCCGTAAAGGTAAGCGGATCTCCGAAGGCGGGAAGCCAGTCCGTCAGCTCCAGCAGGTACGTCCCCCAGTTTTCGAATGAAGGCTCAAGCCGCGCCAAAAACTCCCCCACCAACACAAACCGCCCCCGTATCGAAGGCGCCGCCTGCAACCTCCGCTTCAGTGTTTCAAAAGCTTTTTCAACCTCAAGAGCGTTTGGCAAGAATTCGTGATTTATGATTTATAATTAATGATTTATGATTAGGGACGTGATTGCCACGTATTAATGTTATATCATCGGCAACAGCAGAAATTACAATAGATAACAGTAATACAGTTCCCTTTTATCTATTTCAATACGAGCTATAACTTTGTTTAAAGGCAATCAACCAAATCATTAATTATTAATTATAAATCATTAATTGTCCTGCCCCAACCCCAGTTCCTGCCGGAAGTACCCGATCGTAGCCTCCAGGCCGTCGCGGCGTGAGTAGGTTGGCTGCCAGTCTAACAGCTCTTTGGCGCGGGTGATGTCCGGCTGACGTACTTGCGGGTCGTCTTTGGGGAGTTCTTCGAAGGTGATACCGCTGTCGCTGTCGGTAAATTCGATGATCTCTTCGGCGAACTCTTTGATCGATATCTCGTCGGGATTGCCCAGGTTGACCGGCTGGATGTATTCAGATTGCGAGAGGCGGTAGATGCCCTCGATCAGGTCGTCCACATAGCAGAACGACCGCGTCTGGGAGCCGTCGCCGTAGACCGTCAGATCTACGCCATTCAATGCCTGCCGCAGGAACGTCGGCAGTGCGCGTCCGTCGCGCAGCCGCATGCGCGGTCCGTAGGTATTGAAGATCCGCGCAATGCGCGTCTCCACTCCGTGATAGCGGTGGTACGCCATCGTCATCGCCTCGCCGAACCGTTTGGCCTCGTCGTACACCCCGCGATCGCCGATCGGATTCACATTCCCCCAGTAGGTCTCCGACTGCGGATGCGTCTTGGGGTCGCCGTACACCTCGCTCGTCGACGCCAGCAGGAACCGGGCGTCTTTCTCCATCGCCAGTCCGAGCGCCTTGTGGGTCCCGAGCGATCCCACCTTGAGCGTCTGAATCGGCATCTCCAGGTAGTCGATCGGCGAGGCCGGCGACGCAAAATGCAGCACCAGGTCCACTTCGCCCGACACATGGATATACTGGGTCACGTCGTGCTTGACAAATGTAAAACGATCCTTGCCGAACAGGTGCTCAATATTCTCGGCCGCCCCGGTGCTGAGATTGTCCATGCAGATGACGTCATATCCCTCTTCAAAGTACCGATCGCAAAGATGAGAACCGAGAAATCCGGCTCCCCCTGTAATCAAGACGCGTTTGATGGTCTTTGGCATTGATGAAAAATAAATTTTTGGAAAATTTAGTTTCAGGCTCCAGGCTCCAGGCTCCACGGTTATTCCTGCTGGCATTCATGAATGTACATACAGAATGATATAACTAACTCGAATACCCGTGGAGCCTGGAGCCTGGAGCTTGGAGCCAATAATAATTTACCCAATCAGGCAAGTTTTAACAAGCGATATTGGCAGAGGATTGATTTTCATTCTCTGCTCTTCTAGCAGGTAAGTTATTGAATTCCATATAAAAAGCAGTCGGACGGGGGCGTATCCCGACCGACTGCCATCATTGTCATGCTAAACGTTTTTGATCCGGTGTCTCCTTTTCGGACCTAGTTCACCGTATAGGTGTCCGGGTTGTCTTGATCCAACTCGACATTGTAATTGTAACTGCTGTGACTCAGGCCGGTAACCTGTGCCTGGTAATCGCCGCTGACGGGTGAACCATCCTGGTCATTCAGCGCCGAAATAGTCGCCACTTCAGGGTAGACAGCCGGGACGATATCATTACTTTTGCCAATCGATCCGTCCCCGCCGTAAATCTCGGATCCATCATTTCCGGCAGCAACCACGTAAACAACACCGGCATTCACACTGTTTTGAATATTTTCAAATGAAATAAAGCATAAATTTAAGGCTCCACGCTCCACGCTCCACGTATATTCGAGTTAGTTATATCATTCTGTATATACATTCATGAATGCCAGCAGGAATAACCGTGGAGCCCGGAGCTTGGAGCTTGGAGCGTAAAGTAATCCCGAAACCCTTCGGGTTTACTTCACTAACAGCATTTTCTGCGTGGCCGTATATTCGGGGGTTTGGAGCCGGTAGAGGTACACGCCGCTCGTCATGCCGCCAGCGTCAAAGGTGACCTGGTGACGGCCGGCCGACATTTTTTTATTGACCAGTGTGGTGATTTTACGACCGAGCATGTTGTAGACCGAAATTTTCACCTTCGCTGCTTTCGGCATCGAATATTTAATCGTGGTCGTCGGGTTGAAGGGGTTGGGATAGTTGCCCGACAGCTTGAATTTCTCCGGCACTTCTTTATCCGGGTTATCCTCCTGGATCGGAGTTATCGAGACCGGTTCATATTTCACGCCGGTCGAATTATATGCTCTTGCTGTAAACGTGGCGTTACCGGAGGTGTCGGTAGCCGGCGAGGCGACAAACGTGATGGCTTCACCGCCCGAATTTGAGAGATCGAACGTAAAGCGACGTTGATTCCCCGTGGCTTCGAAAATCACTTTCGCCGGATCAAATGTGATATAGCTGCTGAAGCCTCCGTACGACAGGCTATTGGCGAAGCTGCCGATTACACTGGCGTCGGACGAACTCAACAATTGGAATTGCGTACCCGCCAACATCGATGACAAGCCGTGTACCACACTTGCCTCGATGGTATTTCCACTATGAGACCGCACGCGGCCGTCGGCCAGATGTGCTTCAAGATTATTACGTCCGTTTGCTACCACCTGGTAGGTGGAATTAGCGTTAAGATCCGCTTCCATGACGGGGGATCCCGACGGTTGCATGCCGGATTCCGGCAGGTAAATACCGATGTTATTGCCGGAGGGAACCGGTACAAATTGAGTAGCTTCTCTGAACACAAACTCTTCGACGACCGGCTCATTGGTATTGGCTACATAGATATCCACTGTATCCCGTTGCGGGGAGTTATGGATGAACTGCACCATTACGCGTGGAGAAACCAGGCCTCGAACCATTTTGACCGTACTGACATTTCCTTTGGTCACATCCACCTGATCGCTTGTATTGATCCGGTGATAGAAAGAGAGGGTGTCTCCGACGGACATCCCCTGATCGGCCAGGAGACTATCCATGGTGCTATACGAAATCTGGAATCGTCCGGTATCCTGTAACGTCATTTCGAAGAACGTGCCATTCGCATTAAAGCTGTTATTACTCGACAGCCTATAGGTATAAGTAACTTGTTGTCCTTCAGCGTCTGAAACCTGATCCCACACAATATCGATGGTTTCATCCGGCGAACCGCTAATCACTTTGAGTGCACCATCGTTCGGGAAGTCAATGGACGTGGCCGGCGGGGGTGTGTTGCCGGATTCAATATACACCATGAACTGGAGATCGGCGGTAGCTCCCTGGTCGTCAGTTGCCGTAATGGTGACCTGGGTGGTTCCCACGGCTGCAGGCGAAAAGACGAAGTGCCCGTTATCGCGCGAGACATCCAGCGGCTCCGATTCCGACAAGCTGCTTGAGAAATTATAGGGTGGTATACCGCCGGCAAAGAGGGTATCGGGATCGATATCGAATGCATTGGCGTCATCGGTCAATGAGTAGGCCGATACCGAACCGACCGCTTTCAATTCGCCCGAATAGACCGCTAATTCAACGGGAAAGTCCGGCGAAAGCGGTACGTCAGGAGACTGCAGTTCGCCGCGGCTAATTTCGAAGCCGTTTTGATTTTGTCCCTCGGAGCTGAAGCTGACCTCTATGCTAAACAGCGTGTCATTAGCCTGGATCATAGAGCTTCCCGAATAACTCACCAGCACGCTGTCATCGCCTGTCACCGAGGCATTGAGGCTTCCACTTATGTCACTATCCAACTGAACATCACTATCTTCGATCGCAAGTAGATCGCTGTCATAGTGGAATCCGAAGTCGAATGAAGTGATATCCATATTCGGCAGATCGCCCACGGTAATAGCGATCGTCTGACTGCTATTGACCGCGCCGCTCAGCATATTCGGATAGGATACATCCACGGTTGGAATAACGACCGTCACGTTGAACGATTGGGTAAAGGAATTACCTCGTTCGTCCTCCACCATGACATTCAGGGTGGCCGAACCGTTGTCATGGGCCGTTACCGTAAGATCACCGTCGGTAATGGAAGCCGTTGCCACGTTGGAGTCGCCCGACGTCCAGCTATAGGTGTAGGAACCGATACCGCCCATGAAATAGGAAGAAAGCTGCAGGGAACTCGATTCGGTTCCGATATCGAGCTCCATATCGTCGAACGTATTATCGGCCTGCAGTTGGGCATTTACCGTCACGACAAACTCGAACGAGGCCGTGGCGCCAATGTCGTCAGTCGCCGTCACCGTGACCGTCGCCTGTCCGGTGCCCGTTCCTTCAAAGCTGAGGTCGCCGCTGCTGACACTCGCCTGTACGATCCCGTCGTCGCTGCTTGAAGCACTGAAACTAAGCGGAGAAGTGCCCCCCGTGAAGTTATCCGAGATATTAACACCGGAAGAAACGGTGTTGCCATTAATAATCGTGGTGTCGTTCATGGACGCGGCAACCGTCAATTCGGGATTCACCGTAACGTCAAACGACTGCGTTACCGAAGCGCCCGACTTTCCAGTGGCCGTCAACTCCACGGTTGCCGTTCCCGTCCCCTCGGCGGTCAGGGATACGTTGTCATCCGACATTGCCGCCGAGACTACGGCAGCATCTCCAGAACTGACCGAGAAGCTCAGCGGGCGGATACCGCCGGTGAAGTAATTACCGGCCGTTATGGAGTCCAGCTGTCCGCCGACGTTCATTCTGACATTCCCGATAGAACCATCCTTAGCCAGCGGGGGACGGGCGGTAACCGTAAACGACTGGCTGAGTTGAAAACCGAGATGATCGGTACCATCCACCGTAATTGTGGCACTGCCTTCGCTCTGGGCGGTGAAATTCAACGTGTCATTACTGGTGGAAGCAGAAACGACCCCGCTTGCGTCGCTGCCGGCCGAGAACATATGCGGTGAAGTACCGCCCGTAAAATAGGTATTCATCAAGTCGATCGGACCGGAGGCGTCGCCCACGATCATGGTCGTATCCTGGAGTTGGCTATTGACTTCAAAAACCGGATTGACATGGACTTCAAATACATCTTCTGCGGTTTTACCGGGCTCGTCGGTTGCCACTACGGAAATATTAACCGTTCCCTCGGCCTTCGGAGTGACGGTCAGGCTGTCCCCGTCCACCGTTGCCGAAGCAGACGTTGAGTTAGAAGAACTTGCCGAAAAGCTCAACTCGTCCCCTTCCGTATCCGAAAACACATTCGTCAAATCCATGGAAAATGCGCTGCTGTTGGCATTGACTGTGGTGTCGGAAAGGGGATTATCGATGGTGGGAGCCAGATTGGGTGTTACCAGTATTTTAAAAGAGCCGCTGGAGTTATCCAGACTCGTTTGAGCCATATTCAGGCTATCCTGCTGACTCATATCGATGGTGAACAAGGTATCCCCTGTAATGGAAACGACTTTTTGCAGCAAAAACTCACCTTGCGCGCCGAATTGGGTAGAGTCCCACCTAAAATACACGGGGCCCTCTCCCGATGCAGCCGCATAGGTTACGGTGTAAACTTTCTGGTCAATCGAATTATCGCGAATATCCGTAAAAAATCGCTCGCCGTTCGGATTCTCGAGCACGATGTCGAATGCACCGCTGGGCGGCGGCGGAGGAGCCGTGGTATCCAAACTCGCATCATTTGCCACAGTGCCATCCGGATGCACCCCAAAATAGAGGGTATCCATATTGGCTCCATCAGATACCTCGAATGGGATTGCGAATTGAGCATCCTGGGCCATAATGGTTGAAACGGTAGTGAATAAACCGAGCAGCAGGAAGAATAGGGCTCTCTTAAGCATAGCTGATCAATTAATGAATATTTATTATTATCACTTCTATAGAATATAATCTTATTATCTACTACTTAATTAACATTAGCTTTTTGTAAACTTTCTTACTATTAGTTTTTAATCTATATATATACACGCCGCTAGATAATTTACTGGCGCTTAGAGTTATTTGATGCCATCCTGCTTTTTGTTTATCTCGAACTAAATTCATCACATGTTGACCTGTCAAACTAAACAAATCAATACTCACAGGCGTTTTTTCAGGCAATCCATAGTTTATTTTAGTCTTCGGATTAAACGGATTTGGATAGTTCTGTTCTAAAATAACCTTCTTTGGAAGGTCACTTTCATTCCTAATATCTTTTGTATTACTGATGTTTTCAATGTGTATACTACTTATGCCTAAACTGTTAATTTCTATATTTTTGCTTTTTGTTAATTTAAATATTCCCACTTTTTTACTTTCCTGGTAGATATGAATTTTATACGAAACATTGGGATTATCGTCCTTTGGATTTAGACTTATTTTTAAAGGTATATTTTTATATTGGGTTATTAATTTTCCTGATTTTGATTCGCTTAAATAAAATCCATCTTCAAGTCTCACATCGAAGGTGTTACCAGGAGGTATAGGAGGTAAGCTGAACTTACGTCTATCAATTAACTTATCTGTGTTTCCGTTTAAGTATATATATCTTTTATTATATTTATTTTTTACCTTTATTTTATCAAATTCTGAATATATTTCTTTTATAGAGTTTTTTTCATTTTTATTTATGCCATTATTATTTAATATCACATTACCATCTGAACTTGTTCTAACCCAATAACCAATTCCTGCACTAATAGAATCTACTCGTTTATAGGAACCATCATATTTATAAAGTGTGTTATTAATTAAAATATCTGAAGAGTCTTCAATATTTGAATAACTTATTGAATATGATGGAGCTGAAATCATATTCCATCCTTTATCAAGATCTAAATTAATTTCATCAATTGCTGGACCTTGAAACATCGTTGAGTCCATTGCCTGCATGCGGATCCAATATCCATCACCAATTTTCATAGAATCAACATTTCTATAAGAACCACCAGAAAAATGGTAAAAAGAATTATCTAGTGCATTTGGAAAATAATGGATAATTGATCTATTATCTGCAGCAATTGGCAACCCTATCATGTTCCAACCTTTGGTCACTTTAACCTTAATTTCTTTACGACTAACCGCCTCTACGGTAATCGTCGTATCGCGGACGGCCAGGCTGATCGATTCCTGGTTCGGATCCTTCGCCGT
Organism: uncultured Balneolaceae bacterium; assembly: GCA_913057825.1. Taxonomy (GTDB): domain Bacteria; phylum Bacteroidota; class Rhodothermia; order Balneolales; family Balneolaceae; genus CAJXOW01. The sequence continues at coordinate 52,728 of CAJXOW010000021.1, forward strand.
CACATCCTGCAGCCCGAACGTCAACCGGCGTCCGTCGGTCACATCCGCCCCGATCGCTAGCCGCACTCGGGCTACTACTCCGGCTCCATCTACCCCACCGGCGCCGGCCTTCCGGCTTACACCTACATCAACCAGTCCCGCTGCGCTGTCCACGTTTATGCTCGAAACTACATCCCCACCTAAAAACGAGCCGAGCTCCTCTTCCACCGGCCGGACCTGCGACGGATAGGTCAACTCAAAACTCGTTCCAAACAGCGAATCCACCGGCTTCGCTTCCGTCCCTATCTGTATCGCAACCCACACCGTGTCTCCGGCCGTCTGTGGACTGCCTATCTGCGGCTGAATCGGGGAAAGATCACTTTCCGCCACTGCCTCACCTGTTATATCCACCACGACGGGACTCCCCTCATTGACCCCATTGTGGGTCACTTGAAGCTCCGCTGTATGGGTCCCCGTCTCGTTTGGGTTATACGCCAGACTGATCGTATGGACAGCCCCGTCGGACAAACTATAACTTCCTGCCCCTCCCGTTATTTCATACGCCGAGGAACCCGATAAACTCACTTGCCCCTCCAGGGTACCTGATCCTGTATTGGTAATTTCTACTTCTCTGCTCGATGCCTGTTCCACCCGGATCGTCCCAAAATCCAGCGAAGCCGGATTTATCCCTATCTGGGGATCCGACGAGCCCACCTCTACGGTAATCGTCGTATCGCGGACGGCCAGGCTGATCGATTCCTGGTTCGGATCCTTCGCCGTCACATCCTGC